>NZ_VOYO01000012.1:0-99515 GCF_013420255.1 Acinetobacter sp. YH01021 | reverse complement strand
TCGCTCGTCCAGGTAACAGATCCTTAATCTGCTCCCACTGATCATCTCTTAATGCATAGCGTTTAGTCATGAAAAAATAATGAGGACAGGTTAGATTTTCTCAAGCTAATTGATGACAGGCTCTAGAAATTTAAAATCCAATTTGTATGTTTTTTGGTAAATCTGTGTTATAAAAAATAAAACGGCATAAAAATTGCTTATAAAACGGGATTTTCTATTAAGGGGGTAACAATGAGATTATCAGTGGGTATAAAAATTGCGAACTCGCTGTCATTAACTCCACAATTACAGCAGGCAATTCGGCTATTACAACTTTCAAGTCTGGAATTGGAACAAGAAGTTCAGTTGCAACTTGATAGTAATCCTCTATTAGAAAAAGTTGAAGAGCAAATTACCCTTGAAAGCTTATCTACAATTGAGTCAAATAATGAAAATCAAGATCTAACTAATCAACTTAATGCCGATCATCTGCCTGATGACTTACCTGTAGATACCGATTGGGATGATGTCTATACCCATCAACCTACAAGTCTGGGGGCAGCCGAGTTCGAAGAGCGTGAAGATAATCGTCAAGGGCATCAGAGCCTGCAAGAATATATGCTAGAACAAATTAATCTGCTGAATTTTTCACAGGTTGATAAATTAATCGCTTATTGTATCGTCGACTCTCTGGACGACAAAGGTTTTTTAGATGCAGAGTTAAGTGAAATTACTGCATCAGTACAACATTTACTCTCTTCTATAGGGGCCGAAGAAGAAATTGAAGATGATGAGGTTGCCGTTGTATTAAAGCATATTCAACGTTTGGATCCGGTGGGTGTAGGTTCTAGAAGCTTGGCAGAATGCCTATTGGTTCAACTTGATAATTTACCTGCGTCAACCCCTTGCCGAAATGATGCGATCAAACTTCTGCAACATTATGAATTGTTGATTACCAATGAGCTTCCTAAGCTGATCAAACAGACTGGCTTAAATCCAGAACAGTTGCGCTGTGCTGTAGATTTGCTAAAAACCTTAAAACCGCATCCAGGTCTGGAATTTGAAAACAAGGAATCGGATTATCAGGTGCCAGATGTTGTGGTGATGAAAAAGAATAACTGCTGGCAAGTCAATTTAAACTCGGATGTACTGCCAAAGTTACGCGTCAATTCTTTTTATGCCAAAATGATTCGTCGTGCAGATCATAGCGATGATAATCAGTACCTGCGTAATCAGATGCTGGAAGCGAAGAACTTTATCAAAAGTATCGATGAACGGCATAAAACATTATTGAAAGTCGCGACTTGTATTGTAGAACATCAAAAGATGTTCTTGGAAATTGGGGCGGAAGGCATGAAACCTCTGGTTTTAAAAGATATTGCCGAAGAAGTCGAATTGCATGAATCTACAGTTTCTCGTGTAACCACCAATAAATATATGCTGACCCCACGTGGATTGTTCGAGTTGAAATATTTCTTCTCGAGTCATGTCGGGACTACTTCAGGTGGTGAAGCATCTTCTACTGCTATTCGTGCCAAAATCAAAAAACTGATTTCCGAAGAAAATGCCCGTAAGCCTCTGTCTGATAATGCAATTGCTAATATGTTAAAAGATGAAGGCATTGATGTGGCACGACGTACGGTGGCGAAATATCGTGAATCGTTACATATTCCTTCATCTTCTGAGCGAAAAGTCTTGATCTAAAATTTGAAATCTGGCTATTCTAGAGATTCATTATGACAACATAATGAATCTTTTTTCTTTTGAGGATCAGTAAGATTGATTTGATTCAGGACTTAAAATACGGACATTTTATTTATAAGTTACTGTATTTAAATTATTTTATATTGAGACTCTTCTAATCCTAACGAAGGTGAGGGATAGAACTATGCAAATAACAATTCGTGGACATCATTTATCGATTACGCCAGCTATTGAAGAAAGTATAAAAACCAAGTTTTCACAGATGACGAAGCACCTAGATCAGGTGAATAGTATGCAAGTGAAACTCTCGAAAGATCATCAAATTGATAAACGCTCTAGAAAGGGCAGTAGTAATCATATCGCAGAGGCTATTATCCGATTACCGGGCATTGAATTTTTTGCTCACGCCACCGCAGATGATATGTATACCTCAATTAAAATATTGACCGAAAAATTGAAACGGCAGATTGATCGATACCGGGAAATGCATTTACAGCAGCATCCTTTAGCTCTATAAAGGACAAATGATGAAAAAGAGGTTTTAAAAGCCTCTTTTTTTTATATATATAATGTATGGATCCATGAATTATTTTTGCTATTTATAGTAAAATGGCTCGTTTTACACCCTTAGTCCTATAAGAGGTCTTGTGATGAATAATGAACAGCTCGCTGAAATTTTAGAAGCCGCTTTTCCAGAGGCGGATGTTGCTGTGAGTGGTCAGGGCGGAAAATTTGATCTCCGTATTGTGGATGATCAATTTGAAGGTAAGCGTCCAGTTGCACGCCAACAAGCTGTTTATGCTCCTCTCAATGCCCATATTGCCAGTGGTGCAGTTCACGCAGTAACGATTCGCGCGATGACAAAAGAAGAATGGCGCAAAGCAAGCTTATTTGGAGCTTAATCATTTAATGGATAAATTTTTAATTCAGGGCGGTATCAAGCTCGAAGGTGAAGTGCGCATTTCTGGTGCAAAGAATGCAGCACTTCCATTATTGGCAGCAATGATTCTTGCTGATACCCCGATTACGCTCAGAAATGTTCCTAATCTAAAAGATGTCAATACGTTGGTGAAGCTGATTGCTGGTCTTGGGATCACCATGACTTATGAAGGCGATACGGTTGTTGCTGATACTTCTACATTAGATAACCAGTTCGCACCGTATGAGCTCGTAAAAACTATGCGTGCTTCTATTTTGGTGCTTGGTCCATTATTGGCGCGCTATGGCAGTGCAAAAGTGTCTTTACCAGGCGGTTGTGCGATTGGTTCCCGTCCTGTCGATCAGCATTTGAAAGCTTTAGAAGCTTTAGGCGCCGAGATTGAAGTCGAAGCCGGTTATGTACATGCCAAAGTCGATGGTCGCCTGAAAGGTGGCGAAGTTGTCTTTGATATGGTGACTGTGGGTGGGACAGAAAATATTCTGATGGCTGCCGTGTTGGCCGATGGTGTGACCACGATTCGCAATGCAGCACGTGAACCTGAGATCACTGATCTTGCGCAAATGCTGATCAAGATGGGTGCCAAGATTGAAGGTCTAGATACCGATACTTTAATTGTGACCGGTGTCGAACGTCTGCATGGCTGTGAATATGCGGTTGTTGCTGACCGGATTGAAACCGGTTCATATCTGGCAGCAGCAGCGATCACTGGCGGTCGTATCAAAACCACGCATACTGATCCGTCCCTGATGGAAGCGGTGCTGGACAAGTTTGAAGAAATGGGCGCAGAAGTGACCCGTGGTGACGACTGGATTGAACTGGATATGCTGGGTAAACGTCCGAAAGCTGTCAGCTTCCAAACCTTACCACATCCAGAATTTCCAACCGATATGCAAGCCCAGATTATGGCTGTGAATGCCATTGCTCAAGGCTTTGCGACAATTTCTGAAACGATTTTTGAAAACCGTTTCATGCATGTTCCTGAATTGGCACGTATGGGTGCCAATATTCAGGTAGAAGGTAATGAGGCTGTGGTAACGGGTGTAGAAAAACTTTCTGCCGCACCCGTAATGGCAACAGATTTACGTGCTTCGTTCTCTTTGGTGCTGGCAGCACTTGCCGCTGAAGGTGAAACGCTGATTGACCGCATTTATCATATTGACCGCGGTTATGAAGATGTAGAAGCAAAGTTACAAAGTTTAGGTGCCCAAATTAAGCGAGTAAATTAATGAGCGATATGAGAAACGATGATCCAAACTTTGACGTAATGGGCAATTTTGATCATGGTTTAACTTTGGCATTAAGTAAGGGGCGTATCTTAAAAGAGACTTTACCTTTGCTAGAAACAGCAGGGATTAATCTTTTAGAAGATCCTGATAAGTCTCGTAAACTGATTTTCCCGACCACGCATAAACAGGTTCGTATCTTAATTTTACGTGCTTCAGATGTACCGACTTATGTTGAAAATGGTGCAGCCGATATTGGCGTGGCCGGTAAAGATGTATTGATGGAACATGGTGCACAAAATGTCTATGAACCATTGGACCTGAAAATTGCGGTATGTAAATTGATGACCGCCGGTAAGGTGGGGATGCAACGTCCTAAAGGTCGCTTAAAAATTGCGACCAAGTACGTGAATTTGACCCGTCAATACTATGCCAGCTTGGGTGAGCAGGTTGATGTGATCAAGCTGTATGGCTCCATGGAACTTGCACCACTGGTCGGTCTGGGCGATTACATTGTTGACGTCGTAGATACAGGTAATACCTTGCGTGCCAATGGTCTGGAGCCACTTGAAGAAATTTGCAAAGTGTCTTCGCGTTTAATCGTGAATAAAGCCAGCTTCAAGCGTAAGCAAGCGTTGTTAAATCCGATTCTGGCACAGCTTGAAAAAGCCGTAGAAGAACGTGAAAAGGCCAAACAGGCTTAAATTTGTTGCATAAAAAACCGTCCTTTTAGGGCGGTTTTTTTTATTCGATTGAACATAAATACGATGTAAATTCTTTCATTAATTTTACCAAAAGCTATTTCCAATAAAACTCATAGGGCTAGAGCACTATAGCTGCCGACAAAAGTCTGGAAAACAGGTAAACTAAAGCCTTCGAATTCAAACCTGATGGGTAAATTGATGCGACGTTTATCGACCCAAGATCAAAACTTCAAGCAAGCATTTGCTGACTTGTTGGCTTTTGAAACTGTTAATGATCCTGAACTTTTAAAAACTGTAGATCAAATTATTGCTGATGTTCGTCAGCATGGTGATGCTCAAGTTCTTAAACTCACTCAACAGTTCGATCGACATCCGGCGCATCAATTTTCAGATTTAGAGTTAAGCCAAGAGCAACTGCAAGCTGCCTTCGAGGGTTTGACGACTGAAGTGCGCGAAGCTTTAGAGCTTGCTGCAGCACGCGTGCGCGAGTTTCACCAGGCACAAAAACAGGACGGCTGGACCTATGTCGATGCTTTAGGAAATACGCTTGGTCAGAAAGTCACTCCACTGGATCGTGTTGGGATTTATGTGCCGGGTGGTCTGGCTTCTTATCCATCTTCAGTATTGATGAATGCTGTGCCTGCTCATGTAGCGGGAGTTCCTGAAATTATTATGGTGGTACCTGCACCGAATGGTGATTTAAATCCATTGGTACTGGCGGCTGCCTATCTGGCAGGTGTGACACGTGTCTTCACGATTGGTGGCGCACAAGCGGTTGCGGCATTAGCTTACGGTACAGAAACGGTCCCACCGGTCGATAAAATTACCGGCCCAGGCAACCGTTTTGTTGCTGCGGCAAAACGTGCGGTGTTTGGTCAGGTCGGTATCGACATGATTGCAGGACCTTCTGAAATTCTGGTGTATGCCGAAGGCCAAAATAATGCTGAATGGTTGGCGATGGATTTACTTTCGCAAGCTGAACATGACACTGTGGCACAAGCCATTTTCATCACACCAGATGAACAGTTGCTGAATGAGGTTGAACAGGCGATTGAAATGCACCTGGCAATATTGCCAAAGGCAGAAATTGCCCGTACTTCGATTGCCAATCGTGGTGCTTTAGTCTTGGTAAAAGACCGTCAAGAAGCGTCAGATTTGATTAATCAGGTAGCGCCTGAGCATTTGATGTTATGTTTAGATGATGCAGAAGCAATGTCTGATAGCATTCGTCATGCAGGTGCAATCTTTATGGGTCGTTATACGCCTGAAGCCATTGGTGATTACTGTGCCGGGCCAAACCATGTCTTGCCAACTTCAGGTACTGCGCGTTTTTCATCGCCACTTGGTGTCTATGATTTCCAGAAGCGTTCAAGTTTGATCATGTGCTCACAAGAAGGTGTAAAAACTTTAGCAAAAACTGCGGATATCTTGGCGCAACAAGAGAACTTGGATGCACATGCACAGTCAGCACGTTATCGTTATCAATCATAAATAGCATTACAACCTCTCCCTGACCCTCTCCTAAAAGGCGAGGAGAATTTAAACCACAAAAATCTTGTGTCTTTATTAATGAAAATTCCTCTCTTGCGCCATATATGGCTCAGGGAGAGGTTAGGAGAGGGTTTAAAGAGAATATAAAATGAATATCACAACAGAACAAATGCGTTTTTGGAGTCCTGAAGTACGTGAATTAGAACCGTATACCCCAGGCGAACAACCAAAAATCCAGAATATTTTAAAACTTAATACCAATGAAAATCCGTATCCACCATCACCCAAAGTGGTAGAAGCGGTTCAAAAGGTACTTGCGAATTCGGCGGATGTTTTGCGTCTGTATCCTGACCCGGATGCATCAGAGTTGAAACAGGCGATCGCTAAACAGCAAAATGTACCTGTAGACACTGTCTTTGTCGGCAATGGCTCAGACGAAGTCTTGGCACATATCTTTAAGGCTTTTTTTGTTCAAAAACAGCCTCTGCTTTATCCAGATATTACCTATAGTTTCTATCCGGTTTATAGTCAGTTTTTTGGCGTCAAAACCAAAATCTTACCATTGAATGATGACTTTGAAATTGTTGTGGATGACTATAAACAAGCTAATGGCGGCATTATTATTACTAATCCTAATGCGCCGACCAGTATTGATCTAGGTTTGGCTGCGATTGAAGAAATTCTGCAAGCCAATCCGGATTCAGTGGTGGTGATTGATGAAGCCTATGTGGATTTTGGTGCTGAATCAGCAGTTAAGCTGGTTGAGAAATATGAGAATTTAGTTGTATGTCAAACCACATCGAAGTCACGTTCTCTTGCGGGTTTGCGTGTTGGTTTTGCGATTGCTCAGTCCCATTTAATTGCAGCACTGGAAGCAGTCAAAAATAGCTTTAACTCTTATCCGATGGACCGTTTTGCGATTGCTGCAGCGGTCGCTTCATTTGAAGATCAAGCCTACTTTGAAGCACAAAATGCAAAAGTGATTACGAGTCGTGAAAAGTTGGTGTCCCAATTAAATGAGCTTGGTTTTAAAGTTTTACCATCGAGTGCCAACTTTATTTTTGCCTCATTGCCATCTAAGGATGCAGGTAAGTTGGCCAGCGAACTACGTGAACGTGGCATTATCGTGCGTTATTTTAACAAGCCACGTATTAACCAGTTCTTAAGAATTACCATTGGTACAGATGAGCAAAATCAGCGTTTAGTCGATACACTAAAAAATGAGATTTTGGTGTGATTAAAATCCCTCTTAGCCTCCCTTTGAAAAGGGAGGATTTCCCTCCTTTACTAAAGGAGGGTTAGGGTGGATTTGTAGAAAAAAGCGAGTCAAATGATTCGCTTTTTATTTATTTAGGCTGATACCACGTATTTAACAGATCCAGCATCGCTGAAACTTTATCAAAACATTCTTGATATTCTGCATCACAATCCGAAGAAATGGTAATACCACCACCCGCCCATAAAGAAACATCTTCTTGATATTTTTGGATGGAACGAATCAGAATGTTCCAGGAACCGGTACCATCAAAATTAAAATAACCCATTGATCCACAATAAGCCCCACGTGCTGCACCTTCCAGTTCAGCAATAATCTGCATGGCACGAATTTTAGGTGCACCCGTAATTGAGCCACCTGGTAGGGCTGACATTAACACCTCGAAAGGATTGATATCTGCTTTTAGGGTCGCTTCAACTTCGCTCACCATATGATGCACTTGATTAAAACTTTCGATATTAAATAATTTGGGTGTTTTAACCGAGCCTGTTTCCGCATAAATACTTAAATCATTACGTAATAAATCCACAATCATGACATTTTCTGCTTGATCTTTTTCCGATGCTTTTAAGATTTGTTTAGATTGTTCATCCAGCACGGGATCTGTATAGCGTGGCATGGTGCCTTTAATTGGTTTAGTGATAATTTTCCGATTTTTTTCAAAGTCAATAAATAACTCGGGTGAGCAACTGAGTAATTCAAAATCACCAATACGCAAATAACCGGCATAGGGCGCTTCGGTTAATGTCCAGAATGCTTGGGCAGTTGCTAAGAGGGAGCCTTGGGCACGACCTTTAAACTCTTGGGTCAGATTAATCTGATAGCAGTCACCTGCAACAATATAGTCCTGAATTTTCTGAAAAGCCTGAGTATAAACAGATTTAGTCCAGCGTGAGATACAAGGATTTTTTAAGTGAAATTTCGATTGAATTTTATTTTGCTTAAGTAAGTTCTGAATATAATTGAAAATCTGTTCTGCCTGTGGATCATCACTATAGAACATCCAGCCATCAGGGGTTGGTTTAATGTAGGAAGGAAATTGACCAATAAATAAACCAGGTTGAGGACGGTCTGGATACTGAATATATTGTTGAGCGGCATAATCGTAGCCGATAAAACCAACATAGCCTCCACGAAAGCCATGCTCTTGAGGAGTTTTTAATACATTGATTGCTAAATTAAACTCAGATGGGCTGGATTGGTATTGTTCAATCCCTGTTCTTTTAAAAGACTGAATTTGTGATGTTTGCGCAACAAAATATTCTTGAGCGCAGCAGGCAATAAAAGGCCGACCATTATTATTTAAATACACCAGATGATTCAATGTCTTCAATGCGGATAATAGATCTGTAACCAGACGTGATTCAAACTTTAAGGGACGATGATAGAGAGCTTCGGTCATTCAGTTATGGAGAGTTCGATATGACTTACTATTTTATATCAAGAAGCCAGGAAAATATTTTTAAATCATGAAATACCGTTTATCGGTAAGCGACAGATTGCGACCAACAACAGTTGATCAAAATTTGACTCGACGCTAATTTAAGTGGGCTAGCAAATTACTCAAGGAAAGATGCTTAAGCTGTCAGAAAATAAAAAATACAGCCTAAACACTGAGTAATTCACAACCAAAAAAAATAGTACTCTTGGGAGAGTAAACAATGAAAAAATTTACAAAATTAGTTTTAGCGACTTCAGTTGCATTTAGTGCCAATGCGATGGCGATGCAAGCAATGGATGATGCATCTCTAAGCGAAACAACGGGTCAAGACGGTTTGACAATTGGTATCGGCATCTCGAAAATTGCTATTGAAAAATTATTTATCCATGATAACGACGGTTTGGCACCTAAAGGTGTTGCAAATGAGGCGGGTTTCGGAGGTACTTCTACAGCAGGTGCGATCGTAATCCGTGGTAAGACTGATACAGCACCTGATGCTGCTGCTCTTGCTGATCCTACTACTGCAACGCATGGTGTAGTAATCGGTGCCAATTATGACAATAATGGTGCCTATTTACTTGCATCCCGTAACCTTGCTGACTTGGTAATTGATTCAGATGCTGGGGCTGGTAATCCTTTCATTAATGTTGCTGCACAAGTATCGGGTCTAGATATCAAAGTTGGCCGAATTGGTGTAACTGCATCTGGTGCAGATGATCCGGATTCGATTCGTCGAGGTGGTGCCGGTGTTGTAAACGACATCATTAGTGGTTTTGACGTTAAAACTGGTGTGATAAATGCCAATATTCAACTGGGTGCTGCTCCACAAGGCGCTATGATCAAGATGAATAGTGTAATGGCAGGTGGTCTAGAAATTAAAAACCTAGGTATTTTAGATAACTCGTCTAAAAATAAAGCAGTGGGGCTTGTAGGTACGACTCCAGTGACTACACGTGAAGCCGGTGAGATTTTTGTTGAAAGTATCAAAATTGCAGATGCGGATTCTAATGATTTAACCATTAGCCAGAATATTTCTGTATATAACGATGCTTATGTAGGTACTACAGCTCAGTTAGGTAAGGCAGCGCATGTTCGTATTGTAAGTAATGATACTGGGGCGAAAGACCAATACATTAAAGGTATTCATTTAGGTAACCGTGAAGCAAGATCATCAATTGGTGATATGGAAGTTCAAGGCTTACAAACATTCTACTCTCAAGCTCAGGGTAGTTATACAAAAGGCGCAATTATTACTATTTCAGGTCACTAATCTTTATTTTAAAAAAAGCGCGTGTTTACACGCGCTTTTTTATGACTATATCACTTATCTAAAAAATAAAAAAAATACTGTATTTTTTTGAAAAAACAGGTATCTTTCTAGTTACAGGGAAGTAGAGTGAATGCTCTATAAAAAGAAAAATAGGCACATCATGCCCATTATAAGAAAAGTTAATAATTATGTTAGAGATCGCGTTGGGCTCGGCATTGATGTATTACGCTGCCAAAGAAGCTCTGGATATCAAAAAACAGCCGAATGGTGCTGTTCACTATACTGAAGTTCTTGATTCAAGAAATGACTCTTTTGTACGTATGCACCGTGAAGCTGTGGAAGTAAAACCGGCACTTCTGGATCAATTTCAGGGCATTGTACGTCAAGCTTATGATTATAGTTGTGGTTCAGCAGCACTGACGACCCTCCTCAATGGTTATGTCGGTACGCAGCTGGATGAGCAGCAAGTCATGAGTGGGCTAATGAAATTCGGTGAAACGGATAAAATTGTTGAACGCCGTAGTTTTTCTCTGCTTGATATGAAGCGCTTCGTTTCAGCCTTAGGATTGGAAAGTGGAGGATATCGAGGAGAGTTCAAAGATTTAGTCAATCAAGATCAGCCTGCCATTGTTCCGATTTCTTATGCGGGATTTAAGCATTTTGTAGTTTATAAAGGTTATAAAAATGGCCGGGTTTATGTTGCAGATCCGGCACTTGGTAATATCAGTTTTGAGGAACGGCGTTTTCAGGATATTTGGGAAAATAACACTTTGTTCCTGATTAATGTACCTGAGCAATATCGCAAAAATTTTCTAGTATTAAAAGAATCAGATATGCGTCATGTAGAAGATGCTACGATTAATCGCTATGCCTTGGTTGACATGCAGTATCCACAATTTTATATGGACAAAATTGCTGATAAAGCTTCTACGATCCGTATGGACCGTAATCGTAATACAGAGTCAGAACAATTTGGGGAATATCAACATAACTTCCTGAGACTGTATTACAAGAATAAATAAAACGAAAAACAGTAATAAAAATTAAAATGGTGAAATGGATATGAACAGTAAATGGATGAACAAGACGTTCTTGGCACTGAGCATTCAAATGGTAATGGGCGTTGCATTTGCTGCAGAAGAACCAGCACTAGGTGAATACGAAACGGTTGATGAAGAAGTTGTTGTTGAAACTGCTGCATCTGTACCGGCTCAAACCGGGCAGGTCGAAACGCAGACTGCAGAAGAATCGGAACTAGGTGGATATGAAGCAGTTGAAGAGGCTGCCGTGGAAACAGCAGCACCTGTAGAGACTCAGGCTGGCCAGGTAGTAGATGCATCTCAAGCTTTACAGCAACAAGAAGGAGATGCTACTCAGGCAGCTAACCTGGAAGAAGTATTTACGTCAAATGAACGCCAATACTCTCTGATAAAACAAGGTGAAATTTCATCATATTACGATATTGATTATACCTATTATCGAGACACTCAACTCGATATTGAAATGGCTCAGGGCCAATTGTATCAACTACGTGTTCAAGAAAATGCAACACATAGTATGACTAATACTTTTACTTTCCAATATGGTGTGAAAGATAACCTGACCTTGACTGCATCTCTACCTTTAGTGGCCAAAACTGACTTGTTAAAAGATACGTCTACTGCAGGTTTGGGCGATATTAGTTTGGGCGCTCGCTGGGAACCCTTTCCACTAAAAGCGGGTCGTCTGCCTCTGATTTTATTTGCAAATTTGTCGACCAAAACGGGTGACAGTCCTTATGAAATTAATGCTGCGACAGATCTGGCAGCAGGAAAGGGCTATTACTCTGCTGGAGTGGGTGCTAGTACACGTAAATACATTGACCCAGTTGTATTGTTTGCATCCGTTTCTGCGAACTATGGTTTTAAAGAATCGGGCCTGAATCAGCGTCGAGGTAGCCGGATTATTGAGGAGTTTGAACCTGGTGTTAGTGGAGGCTTTGCCTTTGGTTTCGCATATTCATTTAACTATGATGTTTCGATGACCATGTCCTATCAGCAAAGCTTTAATACTGGTGCGGAATTTAACTATAACACTGGTGAAAGTTATTCTGCTGCAGATCAGACCAGTTCTACCTTTGCAATTTCCTTAGGGGTGCGAGTTTCTCCAGAAACCATTGTTAATGGTACCGTTGGCTTAGGGCTGACCGAAGATGCACCGGATGTTTCGTTGGGATTATCATTCCCACTTGATATTTTAGGTTTTGGTAAAAAAATCAGTTAATAGGGGTGTCGTATGAAAAACATTCGACTTAGCCCGTTATTAACAGGAATTATTCTTGCGGGCTGTTCAAGTTATACCTTTGCACAATTGGGAACCAACCTTTCAGTTGATTTACGTGCACTATCCATGGGGAATGCCGTCACCGCAGATCCTCCAGGGGTCAATGCCATCCACTTTAACCCGGCTGCACTGACTAAAATTGATGGTCTGCAAACCGAACAGCAAATCATTGTGGCTAATTTTGATATCCAGCGTGAGTTTTCAGTACCGGCCGGATATAACGTATTTGGCTATTCTGATGATCCTATTGTCTGTAATGACGGTCCCGAAGTTTCATCTGATTTGTGTACCGATTTTAAAGGCCCAGTCAAAGGCGATGTGGAATATGTCAGCCTGTATGTTCCTTTTCTGAAAAAAATGGTGGATTTAGGCGAAGGTCTTCCTTTGACTGCACCCACGATGGGGATCGCATACAATCCCCCTGGATCGAAAGCCACTTATGCGACTGCTGTTTATGCTCCTCTCATGGCAGGTTTTGGTCATGAAGATGGGAACCCGGCAAACTTTATGGGACAGCAGGTTGCTTTAGAGCGGATTACCTATCTGTCACCATCCATCGGTTATGAGGTCAATGACCAACTGTCGATTGGTGCTTCTATCGGGATGTCTTATCAAGCCATCGGGATGAAAACGGACTTGCGTTTCCCGAATGAGTTGATTGGGATGTTGCGTATGATCGACGAAGTCGTGTGTACGCCGTTTAAAGAAAATTCCGACATTATTACAGATATTCTTTTGCTCGGGATCTGTAATGCGGATGAGGGGATGAACCCATTTGGCAAGTTTGGTCAAATGCAACTGGAGCTTGAGCAGAACTTAAGCCCAAGTTATAACCTGGGAATATTGTGGGAACCGCGCGAAGACTTTAGTTTTGGTATGGTGTACCAAAGTGCTGCAAAAATGCGCTTAAAAGGTAAATATCATATTGATAATGCCAAAGCTCCTCAGGAAATGATTAAAGGTTTAATGACCTCACCGACCGGCCAGATTCTGGCTGCAATTCTTGGATTTCCTAATTACATACCATCGAGTGAATCTGGTCTGGTGTCGCAGGATTTTGAATATCCGGCGCATTTTCAGGCAGGTATCAAATATAAAGTGATGCCAGATTTGCAAGTGAATTTTGATATTGGCTGGACAGATTACAAGGTCTGGGACGAATTTAAATTCGAATTTGATCGTACCATTTCAGCCCTAAAAATTGCCAAAATTTTGTCTGCCAATGTTACTGACTCAACCTTGGCTTTACCGATGGGATTTGAATCGCCGTGGAACTTTGGTATCGGGATGGAGTATTCCGCTACAGACCGTTTGAAGCTTCGGGCAGGTTATGAACCACGGACCAGTGCTATTCCAAAAAATAAGCGTAATACCATGGTACCGATCAATGGTGCACAGTTATTTGGTTTAGGTGTGGGTTACCGTTTTGATGCAGACACTGATCTGGATCTATCAATTGGTTTCTTGCGTAGCAAAGATCAGATTCCAGCAAATACCAGTAGTTTAGCCAACCAGACCGGGGTAAATAACCTGTTATTAAACCCATATGCAGGTTTAAACGTAAAAACAGATACCAAAATTACAATTTTAGGTTTGAATTATCGCACGCGTTGGTAAGGAAGAAATGATCAAGACAGGGAAAGTAGGATTGACAACGGTACTGGTATTAAGTCTGGTCCCCTTGTCTTTTTATACAAGCGCTAAAGAATTTATTACGATTATTGGTCCGGATGGGCGACCATTAGTCGTACCACGTAATAATGCAGAGAAAAAAACTGAGGAAAAATATCGATTGTCGAAAAAAGTAGGAGCTGCAGCAGTTCAGCCTATACCTGTAAGACAAAACATAGAAAAATTGCCCGTCGTAGAAAATAGGCAAGTTAAACCTAAGCATGACCATAATATGGTTGTACAACCAGTACAACCAGTACAACCAGTACAACCAGTACAACCAGTACAACCAGTACAACCAGTACAACCAGTACAACCAGTACAACCGCATATTGCGCAAGAAAAGATTCAGTCTAAACCACAATTAATACTTGGATCTCAAACTATTCAAATTCCTGATGCTGGAGTTGGATCTTCTGTTGCTACCATACAAAAGCCGGGATTTAGCCAGGTTGAAGGCATTGAATATGTGGATAGTGAGTATCTGGAAAATAAAGAATTTAATTTGGAAGGCAAAAAACGTTTCTATAGCATGCCCGAAGGAGTCGTGGATAAAAATATCGGAACTACCCAGATCCAGACAATTGAACGTGAAAAAGGGGTGGGACAATCCGTATTAAAATCCTTGTTTCAAACGCCAGAAGTAGATTCCGGTCCTGTGGTACTGGCTCAAAGTTATTATCGTATTTCACAGTCGGAGACCATTGATAGCTTGGGCAAGCAGTGTTTTAATGATAAGAAAATTAAAAAAGCGAAAGAAATCAGCCTTAAAAAAGCAGTTAACCTGTGGCCTCGCGTACCTCTTAAAGCAGACGAATTTGATTTTGAAGTGGTAAAGCTTCAATCCGATATCCAGAATATTCAGATCAACTCTTATGCTTCTAGCCAGAAAAATCCAACGTATTATTGGCCTTTTGTTGTGTTTTTAGACAGTCGTGGCTGTGTGCTTGAAGGAGCGGGCGGTTTTAAAAATCAGGAAGGTCAGGCGAATATTATTCAACATGAGCGTATCGAAGGTGTTCTCCAGATTCCTGCTCAAAGTGAATATATATTATTGACGCCTTTGGCCTCTGCGATAGATATTGAAGACAAGATGCTGACAAATCATGGACAACTAAAATTAGTCGCCATTCGATAAGGACTATTCGAGTACAAAAAATATGAAAAATAAAATATTATTTCCATTTGCTTTAACCACACTTTTAACGGCACTGAGCGGGTGTGGTGGGGAAAGTGCCAATGTCATTCCAGAAAAAAACGATGAAGCCACGACTAATGGTACTTGTACCCCAGGTACAACTAACTGTGTGGAATGGGGGCTGGAATATCCGCTCGATGGTTTGAACTTTAACTGTAGTAGCGATACAGAAAATACCTTTATTACGTTATTTGATAGTAAAAATGGGGTTGCTTCTGGAACCTGTCAAAAGACGGATAATATTGAGTTTTATATTCAAAGTTTTGCTTCGCGCAAGATTAATTTAGGTCAAATTAAACTCAGCGACTATGCCAGTTTTAGTGCCCAGACCCAGCTGCCGCGTTTAAGCGTAATCGATATTGCAACTGGGATTACTCGACGTCCGGTAGGTGATTTGGTGCCTAATGATCCTACCGTTCAGGTGGCCATGCGTCTGGTTAAAATTCTGCAAGCTTTGGCGCTAGAAGAAGGGCGTATTATTAATCCATCTGATGTACAACCTTTGTATATTACTGAAGAGATGCGTAAAGACCTGGCGAAAACCAGTGAGAATATCAATCTGATGGATGCCGATTTGGCGACCAAAATTAAAGATTTTGTTGATATCAGCATAATTTCGGATGAGGTGGCTTTTGCCACCGTTAAAAAACTGGTGACGATTGCTAACGCAGCCGTGTATCAGCCAGAATTTTCATTATTCTCAACTTCAGGCGTAATTGGTAGTAACCTGACGGGTTCAGATGGACTGGTGGGCTGTAATCAAAGTCCTTGTGATATTAAGAATAAGAATAATAAATATTTATTTGGCCATTTTATGCTGATTACCGATCGCCAGGGCTATACCTTTGGCAGCGGCTTACAATGGCGTGATAATGAGTTAATTCTGGCTAAAGAAAATTTATCTTCCTTAGGGGGGATTAATGCTCAACTCATCCGTAAGGTGAAACCGGTACAAATGACCGCTGATCCACAAAGTTCATGGATTCATCCAACCAGTAAAACCATTAACACGCCTTACCGCTTGAATGTTGCAAATAATGCGACTCCGCTTGAGTTGTATCAAGGCAGATTATTGAATGATTATGTGATCGCGGGTAAAGAAGCTTTCTATAAGGTGGTGACTGACAAAAAATCGCTGGATACTTCCGATCAAGCCAACTTGGGGTTGTGGCGTTTGCAGGCCGATGGTGAAAACTATACGGGAAGCGTTGATCTATATAAGATTTTCCCGATTAGTTATCTGGATCGTCAGGTTTTTAAAACAGCGCAGAACGTCGCAGATGGGGAGAAATATATCTTCCCAATGTATGCCAATCTGGAATTTAAATTTACAGATACCACTGTTAATCCAATTACTTTGGGAATCGTAATTGACAGTAATGGTGATGTACGCACCAATATGCAATCTTCCAGCAATTTCGCGACTGATCCGGTGAATGGCTGTAAGGGTGATGTGTTGGCAGATACGCTCTTAGATCATCAAAGCATACAACAATATCGCCTCGGGACTTTGGGCCGTGCATTTGTGGCTGATAAAGCGGTTTCCATGCGTCTGATTCTGGCCAATGAAAAGTTTGGTAATATTAATGGCGCATTGGTAGGGGTAGATTCACGCATCCAGTCTTCACCGGATTCTAGGGATTCGATTGTGATCGGTGGTGCGCTGCTCAATTTGTCTAATGTGTTGGATACTAATGTCGGCCAGAATGGGCGTGTAACTTTCCTGAATTCGGCAGGGGATGGGGTACAATGGGCCAATACCTATGCGAGTTTTCAAAAAGTTTATAATAATAACAATGAGGGTGAAACACCGGCAGATATTAGCCTAGCAAAATTAAACGGTGGTTCGGTTGAGTTTAAGCTTGCGGATTGCTATCAAGTCAAAGCCAAATAATATTCTTTAAAAATAAAAAAATCCCATCTTAGTATGGGATTTTTTTATGCCTATTAGATTTAACCGGTATGGTCTAGACGCGTGCCTAAGGTTTCCAGATGCATTGGAAAAATATTATTTTTACGGTCTTCAAAATAATGTCTGAGGGTATGTTCTACACTCGGGAAGGCTAGTTCAGTCCAGGGGATATCTGCTTCATCAAATAAACGCGTTTCGATGGTTTCTTCACCCGCACCAAATTTTCCATCAATCAGATTGGCTTTAAACAACACATAAATTTGACCAATACGCGGAATGTTATACATACAGTAAAGCTGTTCAATGTCTACTTCAGCTTCGGCTTCTTCGCGGGTTTCCCGGGCAGCCCCTTGCTCCATGGTTTCAAACAGTTCCATATAGCCGGCAGGTAAAGTCCATAAGCCATAGCGTGGTTCAATGGCACGACGGCACAACAGTACTTTGTTTTCGAATAAGACTAAAGCGCCACAAATTACTTTCGGATTAATGTAATGAATAGAGCCGCATGAATCACATACGCTGCGAATTTGCTGATCGCCCAAAGGAATTTTAGCAGTGGTTTTATGTCCACAATTCACACAGAAGTTCATATTCATCATCAATGATAAAAGTATGCTCAGGATAACTGAAAAAGCAAAATTTGGCATCATTTCTCTCCCGCCCCGACTAAAATCAGCTATGATGAAATTATGATCATCGTCAGGGTTGAAAGAATGGATGCATGTGAATTGACACAAAGGTTGCAGCAACGCTTACGTTTTTCCAAGCGTATCCGATCTGCGCATGCTGCCGTGTTGATTGCAATTACAGATGAAGCTGATCCGAAAGTATTGCTGACGCGCCGTTCAGCTTATTTGAATAATCATGCCGGAGAAGTCTCATTTCCGGGTGGCAAGCGCGATCCGCAAGATACCAGTAATATTGTGGTGGCTTTAAGGGAAGCCTATGAGGAAACGGCATTGAACCCCTTTGATGTGCATTTGATGGGTGATTTACCCATGCAAAAAGCCCGCAATGGCATGCTGGTCAAACCGATTGTGGGACTGATTCCTCCGCAAGTGAAGCTGATTCCACAACCGACGGAAATCGACCGGATTTTCTTTGCCTCATTGCAGCATTTGCTTGAAGTGACACCTACGCCTTATGAAGTTCGCTTTGCCCAGCAATCTTTATATTTTCCGAGTATGCGGGTAGAAAATGAAGTGGTCTGGGGCTTGACCGCACGTATGCTGATTTCTTTATTTCAATATGGGCTGGATTATAAAAAAGACTGGCCATTCTTGCTTAATTCTCCAACGTTTAAACGCTCCAAATTTTTTTAACCATTGAACAGGATTTTATCAATGTTGTACAAATTTCAGGGACACTTACCTACCGCTACACATCAGCCCTGGGATGGCTGGGTGGCACCAACGGCAACAGTGATTGGACAAGTTGAGCTTGGACGACAAGTCAGTGTCTGGTTTGGGGCTGTAGTACGTGCAGATAACAGTAAAATTAAATTGGGTGACTTTAGTAATGTGCAGGAAAATGCCGTGCTGCATACGGATGCCGGCATCGAGATGAATATTGGCAATTATGTGACAATTGGGCATCAGGCTATGTTGCATGGCTGTACCATTGGAGATAACAGCCTGATCGGAATTCAGGCCGTCATTCTGAACCATGCCGTGATTGGCAAGAATTGTATTATTGGTGCCAATGCCTTGATTCCGGAAGGTAAGGTGATACCCGATAATTCCGTGGTGATGGGCTCACCCGGTAAAGTGGTGAAAATGCTGGATGATGACAGTATTCAAAAATTAACAATGAGTGCCATGCATTATGCCGAGCATTTTCAGAAATTTCAGGATTTGGAAGAAGTGCAACTCTAAGGCACTGTTCTATTAATTGAAGCATAAGCCTAGATTTTCTAGGCATTTTTGTATCTGTTTCGGGAAAATCTCGCGTAGCGGATATGAGTGGAGTATCATATCCGCGTTTTTTATATTCTCTGAATTAAGGTTGTGCATGAAAGTGCTGGCATTGGAGACTGCCAATGAGCAGTGTTCCGTTTCTGTAATCGATGATACTCAAGAACTATTTTTTCAGCTTGATGCGCGCGCCAAGGCACAAACGCAAACGATTCTCCCAATGATTGAACAAGGTCTGCAAGATCTTGGGCTGGCCATTGCTGATTTGACCGCGATTGCCTTTAGTCGTGGTCCGGGTTCTTTTAGCGGTGTGCGTATTAATGCTGCCGTGACTCAGGCCTTGGCTTGGTCCAATGATGTGCCGGTGATTCCGGTGTCAACTTTGCAGGCTTTGGCACAAGCAGCCTACCGTTTGCATGGTCTGACTGAAGTGTCTGCGGTATTGGATGCCCGCATGAGCGAAGTCTATATCGCGAGCTATCAACTGGATGCACAAGGAATTATGCAACCGGTCGATGATGAGCAACTGTTAAGTTATGCAGAAGGTAGCCAAGCTGTGCGCTTTACCCCGGTTGGCTCAGGTGCTGAACTGGTACAAAGCGAAACTTCAATTTATAAAGATGTGCATGCGACCGCACAGGATATTGCCAGCATTGCACGTGCAGCGGCAAAAGCAGAAAATTGGGTGAGTGCAGAATTGGCATTACCCGTATATTTACGCGATAACGCGTGGAAAAAAATTCCAGAACAAGGCAAAGCATAATTAATTAGGATAAAGCATGGATCTTTTACTGCTACTCAAAGCGGCCATCATGGGTATTATCGAAGGCATTACCGAGTTTTTGCCTATTTCTAGTACCGGCCATTTGATTTTGGCATCAGAATTAATGAATTTCTGGACCAAGGAAAAGAGTGATGTATTCGTCATCGCGATCCAGATGGGGGCAATTGCTGCCGTTATTTATGAATATTGGGCACGTCTTTGGGGTGCAGCGACCGGGATTGTCAGCGGTGAACCGCAAGGTCGCCGTTTAGGCATTGGCCTGATTCTGGCTTCTATTCCGATTATATTGATTGGTCTGACGCTGGGACAAACCGTCAAACAATTACTGTTTAATGATATTGCGATTGCCATTGGTTTAATTGTCGGTGGTCTGATCATTATCTGGATTGAAAAGAATCCACCACAAGTCCGTGTCCATGAAGTTGAAGAACTCAGCATTAGAGATGCGATCTGGATTGGCCTAATTCAGGTTCTATCCTTGATACCGGGTACTTCCCGTTCAGGCGCAACTATTATCGGTGCGATGTTCCTCGGTGTGTCCCGTAAGGCAGCGACTGAATTTTCATTTTTCTTGGGTATTCCGGTCATTATCGGCGCTGGCCTGCTGGACCTTTATCAAAGCTATGATGTCTTAAATACGACTGAAGACTGGACCGTGATCGGAGTTGGGCTTCTGGTTTCCTTTATCTCGGCATTGATATTAATCCGTGCGCTGGTCGCTTATGTGGCTAAACGCGACTTTATGATCTTTGCCTGGTATCGTATTGCTTCGGGTCTGCTGATTTTATTATTTGCCTATACAGGTTGGAAATTATGGTAAGCGCGATTCGCTTATATGCCGAATCTGACGATCAAGAGAAAGCACAGCACTTTGAGGCTGTGCTTTCTTCTCGTGGGGTACAGGTTGAGATTGAAACTGTTGAAAAACTCAATGCACGTTTTTTCCGTTTAAATCCTGAACTGGCCCTCTGTGTCGATGCTGACGGACTCTGGTTATGTGCCAACGGCATGAAGATGCAACCGGACTGGCAAGCAGAAACTGGACGTTTAAAACGTGCATCTTTAAAGTCAGAAATGATTGCACGTGCCTGTAATTTAAGTGAAAAACCAAGCTTGGTTGATGCGACTGCAGGTCTAGGACATGACAGTCTGTTGATGGCACATTTAGGCGCGCAAGTGACTCTGGTTGAACGGCATCCGGTTCTATTCACCTTGCTGGAAGATAGCCATATACGTGCCCAGTCGGATGCATTCCTGAGTCAGGTCGTATCCCGGATTCATTTGGTCTTTTCTGATTCAGCCGATTATCTGCAGCAACAGGCCCAGCAGCATAAAGTTGTCGATGTAGTTTATCTTGATCCAATGTTTCCACAGCGGGATCAAAACCAGCAGGCAGTCAAAAAGCAGGCGCAGGTCAAAAAACAGATGCAGCTGTTGCATATGTTATTGCCTGAAGATGGTGAAATGGATCTGGGCGATAATCTTCTGGAACTGGCACAGAAAATTGGCAAACGTGTCGTGGTCAAACGTCCGCGTCTGGCGGTATTTCTGGCCGGAAAAGAGCCAAATCATCAATGGCAAGGCGATGCTTGTCGCTTTGATGCGTATTTTCAGCATGAACTTGTAGCTGAATAGGATAATGGCTTCTTTATTAAGCAAAGATTTGTTATATATTTAAAATTAGCATTGATTAAATGCTTATCAAGCATAAACTTATTCAGCACATTAGCGAGCCACTCATCTCCTTGAAATCCTATGATCGACTTTAAACCCTCCATTAATTTTTGGCACGATTTTAAGAGCAACCAAATTGCCGGGATGTGGTTATTTCTGGGGTCGAGGCGTTCTTTACAACTGGTCCGTCCATCCATCATGCAACTGGTGTTCTGGGGGATCTTAGGGGGCTGCGCCAACAGTTTGTTTAGCTGGCTCAGTTCAGGCCGTATGGGAGATTTTAACTCTCAAGGCCTGATCAGTTATGCGCTTTGGCCTTTCATTGCCCTGATTGTCGGTATTTTTCTTTCGCAACGGGTCAATAATCCACGCTTGATGCTGGTGCCAGCCTTGTTATGGTTGGTGTTAGATACCCATATCATGCTGTTCCAGTGTCTGATTCAGTATCTGGGTGATCTGGATTATCTGCCTTATATCCTTTACGACTATATTCCAACGCTCTTTGTCATGCTGTTTGTCTGGCAAAGTCTGGCAGTGGTCTGGGTGATTTCACATGAATTAAAATGGCCGTGGTGGGAACGTGCGCTGATTATGCTGGCGACTTTGTTTACGCTAGTAGTTTGGCAGATTTCAGTCAAAGATCAGCCGATCTGGAAAGTCGAAGAAATTCCACCGAGTTTTGCCGAAGATGCTTTCTATGCCCAGCCAACTTTGCTGAATAAAGCGCTGGAAAATATCGAGTATGGTGAATTTGCACAGTCACACTGGTATTTCATGGGGGTAGCCGGAGCGAGCTATCAGGATGTATTCCATTCTGAAGTTGAGCGGATTAAAGAGCAGTTTGATACCCGTTTTGGTACTTTTGGCCGATCGATTGCCTTGGTCAATCACCCAGCGACACGTACCACTATGCCGATTGCTTCCAAAACCAGTATGGAGCTGACATTGCGCCGTATGGGGCAGCAGATGAACCGTGAAAGTGACGTATTATTTTTATATATGACCTCTCACGGTTTGCCGAATGTATTTGAAATGGAAAATGCCCCACTGGATCTGGCGCAGGTTGATCCAAAATGGTTGCGTGAAACACTAGATGCATCAGGCATACGTTGGCGCGTGATCGTAATCTCGGCCTGTTTTTCAGGCAGTTTTGCTTCTGCTTTACAGAATGACAATACCTTGGTGATTACGGCTTCGGCAGCTGATCGGCAGTCTTTTGGCTGTTCGAATGAAGCGGATTATACCTATTTTGGTCGTGCGTTCTTTGATGAAGCCATGCGTGAAAATAGCAGCTTGCAAAGCGCTTTCGCACAGGCCACAGATACCGTAGCAAAATGGGAATCAGCTCAAGGTTTTGAGCCATCAGAACCGCAATGGGTGATTGGTAAGAATATGGAATTGATGTTGCCGCAACTGGAGCAACGTTTATTTCCACAGACCACTACGGCGACATCATCTCCCTAGATCAATGTCATCCACAGACCGGTTGCAATAATAAGGAATAGCCATGAAACTTATACAGAACAATAGAAGCTTTGAAGGTGAACAGCGCATTTATCGTTTTGATTCGCGCTATCTTAAATCCCCGACCAAGTTTGGCATTTTTCTGCCGCCTCAAGCTTTAGAGGGCCACAGCTGTCCTGCATTATTCTATCTGGCAGGTTTGACCTGTACTGAAGAAACCTTTGCCATCAAGGCACATGCACAGCGTCTGGCGGCACAGCTTGGCTTGATCCTGATTACACCAGATACTTCGCCGCGTGGCGAAGGTGTGGCAGAAGGCGACAACTGGGATATCGGTCAGGGTGCGGGTTTTTATATCAATGCTACCCAGGCACCATGGGCTGAACACTATCAGATGGAAAGCTTTATTGTCGATGAGCTTTACGCACTGGTCACTGAGGAATTCGTGATCCATCCCGGCAAGATCGGCATCTTTGGCCACTCTATGGGCGGTCATGGCGCATTGACTCTGGCATTTAAATATCCAGAAAAATTCAAATCTGTTTCAGCCTTTGCACCGATTTGTGCCCCGAGCCAGTGTCCTTGGGGCGACAAAGCATTCTCGAATTATCTGGGTACTGAGAAAGAGGAATGGCTCGAACATGATGCAACCGCTTTGGTTCAGGAAAAGGGCGCCTTATTTAGCGATATCCTGATTGATCAGGGTTTTTCGGATCAGTTCTATAGTCAGCTTAATCCAGCCTTGTTTCAGCAAGCTTGTGATGCCGTCAACCAGCCGCTAACTTTGCGTGAACATCAGGGCTATGATCATGGTTATTACTTTATTCAAAGTTTCGTAGATGATCATTTGCAATTCCATGCCGTGCAGTTAAATCCTTAAAGTAGGACTGCAGATATGTAGCAAAGCCAAAAAGATTAAAAAACCTCCAAAATGTTTTTACATTCTGGGGGTTTTTCTTTTAATATCAGATGTATAAAAGTATAAAAAATTGGGGTCGTCATGCAGCAGACAGCAGACGGTATTCGTGTCAGTGAGTCATTATTTCCAGCTGCTTCAAGTTTTTCGACTGAAGCCACGCCTTCTGTCAGACCGAAATATCAGCGATATGGATTCAGATTTCATGGCAGTGCATCCGAATATTTTGGTATCTGGATGGTGAATCTGATGCTGACCATAGTGACATTGACCTTGTACAGCCCTTGGGCCAAGGCACGCCGTATGCGTTATTTCTACGGCAATACCCAATTTTTAAACCATCGCTTCGACTTTGTGGCCATGCCCAGCCGGATCTTGCTGGGTCGTCTGTTTGCACTGGAACTGTATCTGGTTACCGTCGTACTGACCAACTACTCAATCCTTGCTACCAGCTCTTTATTGATGGTCGCTGCGCTGTGTTTGCCCTGGCTCATTCGGATGACCCTGAAATTCAAGGCCCGAAATAGCAAATATGGCAATGTGCGCTTTTATTTTAATGGCAGCAACCGCGAGGCTTATAGGGTCTTATTTCTAGCCATCCTGCTCAATATCTTTACTTTGCTGCTGTTTAGTCCGGTGATGATCTGGCTCTATAAACGATATTGCTTTAATCATTTATCGATTGGTCAGTTGCAATTCAAGCTGAATATTAACTGGTCCAAGTTTATGTCTGCCGTTTATCTGCCCTTGGGTGTTTGCCTGCTGGTTGGTATTGGCTGGCTTGCAGCAGTGGTGTACTGGGTAGACCGGATTGGAACCAATTTGTTTAGTCTGGGTTTACTGCTTAGCTATCTGCTTTGTCTGGCGCTGGTCTGGCCGGTCATTTCTGCACGTTTATACCTCATTACCTGGAATCATGTGGAGCTTGGTCAAAGTTACTTTAAAACACGGGTAACTACCTGGCGTTATAGCTGGATTGTGCTGAGCAACTGGATAGTGCGTGTTCTTAGTCTGGGCTTAATGACGCCTTGGGCTGCCATCCGTTTATATGAATATCAGTTAAAACACTTAGAACTATATGTGGCTGAAGATGAAACCAATCTTGAGCATATCTTGCAACCTGACCCGAGTGCTTTGGCCGATGAAATCCTGAACGTATTTGATTTCGATGCGTCGCTATAGGAGTAAATGTGATGAAACGACCTATCGAAGTTAAGTTTTATGATGGAATTCTCGCTGAAGGCCGTTGTGCCTGGATTGTACCGGATCAGCAACAAGGGATTGTCTTGAAACTTGATGAGGATGTTCCAGTACAAGTTAGCGCTGCAGATTTTTATTTTTCTTATCCGGACATGGCCTACATTGGTGGTGTCGGTGGTCGTAAACCGATTATTGAGCTGCCTGAAGAGCGTCGGATTGAGTTTTTAAGCAAAGCGCCACATTGGCTCGGGATTAAACATAAAGATATTTATCATGCAATCTGGAAGTTTGAACGTTCACCGATCCTGATTTTCTTTTCCATGATCATCGAGATTAGTGCAGTGATTGTGATTTTAAAATGGGGGATTCCTTATAGTGCCAAACAGCTGGCAAAATTCCTTCCGGAGCAGACTCTGGTTGAAGTAGGCAACCGGACAGAGCAGCAGTTAATTGCCCAGACCCAACCAAGTACACTACCGGAAGAACAGCAGATGCGATTAAAAACTTTGTATGAACAAAAGATTGCTGTAGGAAAACCTGCAAAAATTATTTTCCGTCAAGGTGGATCAAGCATGGGCATGAATGCCGCAGCCATCCCGAATAACACCATTATTGTGACTGATGAACTGGTGAAAATCAGCGGCACTGATGAGGAAGTCCTCGCAGTACTGGCCCACGAACAAGGCCATCTGGTACAGAAGCACAGCATGCAAAAAGTGATTTCTAATCTGGGTGTGGCGGGACTGTTTGCCTTTGTAACTGGAGATTTAAGTGATGTGGTCACCGCATATGTAGTGGTCCTGACCGATGCCGGATATTCGCAGGCGATTGAACTGGATGCCGATGACTATGCCATGCAGCATTGGCATCAACAGCAGATTTCCAGTATTCATTTGTCTAACTTTTTGTAGCGGGTGGAAAATGCCAGAATACTGGCAGAGGAGTCTCAAACCTTAAAAATGAAAAATTTCACCCTCAATATCGATGGAAAAGACCGACACCTGACAGAAACCGAACTGAAATGGATTCGCCTGATCGGGAAGTTTAAAAAATATCTGGAATCTCACCCCGAACTGGATAAAAGAATTGAGCGTATTCATGCCTTTAATGAACAGGCGAATCATCGTATTTAGTTTCTGATCATTGCTATGCCCTGATCACTAAGGCTTTTTAATACCTATCTTTGCCAGTTAGCAGTCAGATTTTCCTGTCCCATACGGATCAGATGATCCAGTACTACATTTTCAAGTTTATTCAGGTCAGTGGATTCATCATTACTTTGAATCGTTACGGTTAGATGATCCTGTTCAGGAGCCAATATCACTTCAGCATTTGGAAAATGAATCAGGAAATTTTGTTCGGTTTCATCAATATTAAATTTATGTTTCCAGTGATTGGCCAGGCGTTTGGCAATTCGTGCTGCTTGTTGCGTCTGGATATGGGCAATACTTTTCATCAGTTTTCTACACTATTCATCATTATCCTGCATTTTAAACCAAGCGGTGATGCCGGCATAAGCCTCAAAGCGTTACACAGCGTTTTAATCTTGCAACATCGAATCACAGTAGCCGGAGCGGATTTGATATAATGGGAAAAATCCAATTTCAACAAGCCAGGTTCTCCCATGTCCAAGCCTTATTTAATTGCCCCTTCTATTTTATCTGCTGACTTTGCCCGTTTAGGTGAAGAAGTCGAGAACGTGTTGGAAGCAGGTGCAGACGTTGTCCATTTTGATGTCATGGATAACCATTATGTGCCGAACCTGACTTTTGGTGCGGGTGTTTGCAAGGCCTTGAAAAATTATGGGATTAAGGCGCCCATTGATGTACATTTGATGGTTAAGCCGGTAGATCGCATGATCGGAGATTTCCTTGAAGCGGGTGCTGATATCATTACTTTCCATCCGGAAGCGTCTGATCATATTGACCGTTCTTTACAGTTGATCAAATCAGGTGGCGCCAAAGCGGGTCTAGTGTTTAACCCAGCAACGCCACTGCATTATCTGGATTATGTACTGGATAAAGTCGATCAAATTCTGCTCATGAGTGTGAACCCGGGCTTTGGTGGACAGAAATTTATTCCAATGACTTTGGATAAATTGCGTCAGGCACGCAAACTGATCGATGCTTCAGGTCGTGATATTCGTCTGGAAGTTGATGGCGGTGTTACGCCAAGCAATATTCGTGAAATTGCCGAAGCGGGTGCCGATATGTTTGTGGCGGGTTCAGCTATTTTTGGCAAGCCGGATTATAAAGCTGTGATTGATGAAATGCGTGCGGAATTAGCGAGAGTGGGACAGGTTCAATTGTAATCGTTAAAAACTCATAAGTGCATAAATATGTGGATAACTTTATGGATAAGTGTGTAGATATCTATGTTGATGACCATATGGATATGTTGCATAAAATGTAATCGTTTGTAGCCTGATTGATTGCGATTTAGACAAAATTTGTATAAAAAGAACTCAAATTGGGTTCTTTTTTATCGCCTATAACTCTTGTCTTTGGTGGTTGTTTATTCACCATAGGTTGATAATGGAACCAGGCAAAAAGTGATCAATGTGTTGTATATTTGTGTTTCATTATGTAATTTCTCCAGACAAAGTTTAAATTTAATTGATGTGTATAACTTAATATTCTGAGTCCATTCTCATGTAATTGTTGTGAATGAATTGCCCGATTATTAGAACTATTTCTGACTTGGCATTTTCAAAATCTACCATAACCAGAGTAGCCATGAATGTCGTGAAGATTTGAGTAAGACAAAGTTAAGTTGTATCTCGATAAGTGATGTTTTGTAAAAATAGCCAGATTGCTGAAACGCGGTTTTATCAAATTTTTACACCTAGGAGGAACGACCTCCCTTGTGAATTGCATATCGGAATTTACAGGAAAAATCGTCAGGACGGCCTGATTCTTATATAAAAGGAGGAGGGCTGCATGGCCTGGATTGTACTTATTCTTGCGGGTATTTTTGAAATCGTTTGGGCATATTCAATGAAGCTGTCTGAAGGTTTTACCAGACTCACCCCAAGTATTATTACCATTGTCTTCATGGTACTGAGTTTTGCTTTACTGGCTTATGCGATGCGTACTTTGCCGCTAGGTACAGCCTATACGATCTGGACCGGGATTGGTGCAGTGGGTTCATTTCTCATCGGTATTTGGGTTCTGGGTGAACCTGCTACAGCATTGCGTATGCTGGCTGCCGTACTCATCATTTCCGGTCTGGTACTGATGAAAGTATCCTCTTCATAATTTGTTTCTGCCTGTCTCGGTGAACTGGGTTAATATAGAAAATGAACTCAGTGATTGGGACAGGGCGCCATCATGAACTTAAGTTATCTCTATATGGATTCTCCCGTAGGTCAGCTACAACTGGTCGCGAATGAAACCGCGCTGGTGGCTGTGCTTTGGGACTGTGAACAGCCGAATCGGGTGAAACTGGCGACCTTGGTTGAAGATCCGCAGCATCCGGTTTTGATTGAAACCAGACGTCAGCTCCAGGAATATTTTGCCGGTCAGCGCAATGTTTTTGACCTGCCTTTGGACTTTGCCGGTACTGATTTTCAGAAAAAAGTCTGGCAGGCGCTACTGAATATTCCCTACGGACAAACGCGAAGCTATCGCGACATTGCTGAACAGGTAGGTAATATCAAGGCTGTACGCGCCGTGGGTGCAGCCAATGGCAAAAACCCGATTTCGATTATTGCACCCTGTCATCGGGTGATTGGTCGCAGTGGCAAGCTGGTAGGATTTGCCGGTGGTTTGGATAAAAAAGAAATCCTGTTAAATATTGAGCGGACGCATTCATAAATCTCTTTTATAAATAAAAAAATGATCGTTCTATTCATTTTAAAATGAATATTAAAAGTTCCTTCTCCCTCTGGGATAAGAAGCACTGCTTAGCAAGGAGATGAGGGGGGTAAAAACCTCTCCCTCGCCCTCTCCTACAAGGAGAGGGTATTTCCTTTGTAGTGATTATAAAAAATGATTTATGAAAGAACTTTAATATCTAAAAATTTAAAACAAATGAAAAATTAGAATATGGATGTTCTGCTAGTAGAAATTAATCTATTCATACTTTGTGATTGGATTTATTTCGAAGTGGTATTCAAAACAGCCTAAGCAGTCATAAGCTTTTACGAGCCCATAAAAAAGCCTTTGAATGATTCAAAGGCTTTTTAGTTTTAAATATTTGAAGCTTTCAGTTTTTCGGTAATCTCGGCCAGAACTTTAATCCGTTTTACTTCATCCCATAATGCTTTGGCTTCAGGATAATGTTTCGACATCATGCCGAGCCATTGCTTGTAACGACCGACCATCCCGATCTCAGTTTTGGCTGGGCCGTTGATAAAACGAATTTGCAGTTGTAGCAGTTCATTCCAGTTCATCAAAGGTGCATCCGAGTTTTGACGGATACATTGAGTCAGGTCGGGTGTGGTCACTGCACCACGGCCAATCATCAGGTCTTCGCAGCCAGATTCTAGTCGGCACTGTTTGGCATCGGCATTGTTCCAGATTTCACCATTGGCTATCACATTGATTTTGAGTGCTTCACGAATCGGTTGTAGCTGGTCCCAAAAAGCGGGTGGAGTATAGCCATCGGCTTTGGTGCGTGCATGAACGGTAACCCATGCTGCTCCTGCATCTTCAATGGCATGGGCATTTTCCAGCATGAAATTACGGTCCATATAACCCAGACGCATTTTGGCGGAAACCGGAATATGCGCAGGCACTGCATCACGCACGGCTTTAACCAGCTCATGCACGACTTTGGGTTCATCGAGCAGGACTGAACCACCACGATGACGGTTCACGGTTTTGGCCGGACAGCCAAAATTCATGTCAATTGCCGGTGCGCCCATGGCTGCCACTTTGGCGGCATTCGCTGCTAGCATCTCCGGATTATTTCCTAAGAATTGGACATGTACCGGTGTACCTGCCGCCGTCTTGCCATCATTCAACAGTTCCGGGCAGTAAGTATGATAAATATGATCGGGCAGAAGGGAATCGGTGACACGGATAAACTCGGTCACACACCAGTCAAAGCTACCTACGGATGTCAGCACATCACGCATAATCGGATCGGTTAAGCCTTCCATGGGAGCAAGCACAAGTTTCAACGGTGCACACCTGTAAATTTAAAACGGTGTTATACGTTTTTTTAGGCAGCCTGTCTAGGCTGGATGGGAATTGAAATCTGAGAGCCTGAAAATTGAACTTTTTGGGCTGATATAAAAAGGCCCTTAATGTGGATTAAAGGCCTTTAAAAGTGAAGCTTAAGAGGGTTTATCGATAGCCAGCCATTTTAATCAGCCAGTTTCTCGACTTTCATACTCTCACGATAATACTGACAGCCCTTGTACAACAGGAAGCAACCAATCAATCCGGCAATCGCATTGACGATCGAGATCGAGTTGCCGACCATTAAGGTATTCTGGAAATATTTATCCGTGATTAACGCCACAGCAGTGGTTCCGATCCCTAAGGCAATCAGGTTTGAAACCAGCAGGAACTTGGCAGATACCTGTGCGCGTAGCTGGTTTGGTGTCAGCATTTGCGTAGCAGCAGCCGATGCCGGAATCGGGAAAGTGGAGAAGAACATCGCCACAAAAATCAGCGCAAATGAAAGCTGCATATTATCGACCTGAGTAAACAGCACACTCGGAATAATCAGCGCCGCACAGCCAATCGCACCGGTACGAATTGCAGCATCGCTATAGCCACGTTTCGAGAAGAAGTCGATCAACCAGCCACAGAACAAGGCACCCGAAGTATTGGCGACTAGAATAATCGTACCGAGGATATAACCGGTTTGACTCGCATCCAGACCGAAATTACGCATGTAATAGGCAGGTGCCCAGCCCAGCAGCGAATACAGCATCATGGTGTAAAAAGAAAAGCCAATAAAATGACAGAAGAAGGTCTTTTTATGTGTCTTGATAAAACCAATCGAATTTTTGAAAGAGGCTTTAATTACCTGGCCATCCTGATCGACTTTCATACCCTTACGTGCAGGTTCACGCACCGTCAGCACCATGAGTAGGGCTAGTAATACGCCTGGAAGACCCACAATCATAAAGGTAAGTTGCCAGGTTTTCACTTCACCAATGAGGGGTAAGGCTACGAAGCTGACATCTTTTAGCAGGCCAATCACATAGCCGCCAATCAGGAAAGCTAGGCCCGAACCAATAAAGGCACCAATCGCATATACACCGAGTGCACGGCCTAATTTATCTTTCGGAAATAAATCGGCAACGATTGAATAAAAGGCAGGGGAAAGCGCAGCTTCACCGGCACCCACACTCAGACGTGCAATAAACATTTGAATAAAGTTTTTACTGAGGCCACAAGCCGCTGTAGCGAGACTCCAGAATGCAATCCCGGTTGCAATAATTTTAATCCGTGACTTTTGATCCGCCAATGCGGCAATGGGCAAGCCCATAATGGCATAAAATAAGGAGAAGGCCAGACCCTGTAACAGACTAAACTGAGTATCGCTCAGCATTAAATCGGCTTTAATCGGTTCAATCATGAGCGATAAAATTTGACGGTCTACAAATGACAGAATGTAAGCCACCATACAAATGACCACCACATACCATTGATAGGTGCTGCTTTCCGGTGGCGGTTCAATCTGTTCAGACAGCGGCACAGCCGTTTCTGTCGGTGTAGGCTCAAAATTTTGATTTGTTGGTTGAATCGTCCTTTCAACCATTTCTAGGTTCAGCGATTTATCATTCATCATGCAACATCCTGTGCTGATCGTTTGAGATGTTTATTTGATACTTTTAATTTGCTTGTTATTTTTATGTTGTATCGCATTTAATTAATCTAGAGGCTAAATAGATAGACGTCAATCTGTTTTTAAAAATAGATACAAATAATTTTTAAAGATAAAAAAAAGGAATCATAATGATTCCTTTTTTTTGGTATGAATTTTTAGCCACGTTCAACCAGCGTTAAAATATCGTAGGTTGCAACCAGTTCATTGCGCTGGTTTTTCACTTTAATATCCCAGACCACGACACCATGTGGTTTCTGTGCCGGATCGCGCAGTGCTTTTGGAGTTTTCTGCTTACAGGTCAGTTCTACCTGAATGGTATCGCCAATTTTTACCGGTTCTACAAAGCGCAAGTTGTCCATGCCATAGTTGGCAATGACCGGGCCTGGAGCAGCATCAACGAATAAACCTGCAGCTGCGGATACTACGAAATAGCCATGTGCGACACGCTCACCAAACAGTGATTCTGCCGCAGCAATTTTGTCCATATGCGCATAGAAGTGATCACCGCTCAGGCAGCCGAAATTCACTAGATCGGCTTCAGTCACGCTACGTCGTGCAGTCAGCAAGCGCTCGCCGATACGCAATTCATCAAATGACTTTTTGAAAGGATGCACACGGTCTTCAAAGACCTGAGCGCCTGCCGTCCAGCTATGGCCGACCTGGGTCATGGCATTTGGCGAGCCTTGAATCGCAGTACGTTGCATATAATGTTTGACTGCGCGCAAGCCGCCGAGTTCCTCACCTCCACCGGCACGACCCGGTCCACCATGCACCAGTAAAGGCAATGGAGAGCCATGTCCGGTACTTTCTTTGGCACTTTCAGCATCCAGAATATGGACACGACCATGCCATGGCGCAATTTTGCTGAGCAGTTGTTCAATATTTTCATCGGTATTGCGTACGATGGAGGCCACCAGGCTGCCTTCGCCACGTGCCACCAGGTCAGCAAGCTGAGCCAGGTCAGTATATGGCATTAAAGTGACCACAGGCCCAAAAGCTTCAATTTTATGAATATTTTCTGCCTGAGCCGGTGCTTTACATAGCAAAACTGTCGGTGGATAGCATGCAGATGTCTCCGTATTTTGTACTTGAATCTTAAAGTCCTGACGCAAGTGGCTACCGAATACGATCTCTGCATCCTGGCTGAGCTGTTCAACTTTTGCAGCGACATCATATTTCTGTTTGACGCTAGCCAAAGCACCCATCGTCACGCCTTCCTGAGCCGGATCGCCCACGACCACTTTTTTTAGTTTTTCAATCAGACGACTTTGTACTGTATCCAATAGCTCGGCTGGCACAAAAGCACGACGAATGGCAGTACATTTTTGTCCAGCTTTGGTGGTTATTTCACGGAAAACTTCACGCACAAATAAATCAATCGTTTCATCATTGGCTTGCGCCGTCAAAATCGCACTGTTGACCGAGTCTGCTTCCATGGTGAACGGAATCGAGTAGGCATTTAAATGTGGATGCGAACGCAGTTTTTGCCCTGTTGAAGCAGAACCGGTAAAAGTGACCGTATCTTGAGGATTTAAATGATCAAATAAATCATAGATCTGTCCGCAAATAAGCTGCAGTGAACCTTCTGGCAAGAAACCGCTTTCATGAATGGCTTTGACCACGGCATGGGTCAGCTCGGCACCTTCAGTCGCCGGTTTGACAATACAGGGTACGCCTGCCAGTAGCGTAGGAGCGATTTTCTCCAGCATGCCCCAGATTGGAAAGTTAAAGGCATTGATATGCACGGCGACACCGGCTTTAGGCGTCAGAATATGTTTCGCGCCAAAGCTACCTTGCTTAGAAAGAGGAATCCAGGCATCTTCCACCAATGCTGTTTCATCACTCAGTTCACGACGCGCCAAACTTGAATACGCATATAAGGTGCCAATCCCGCCTTCAATATCAATCCAGGCATCTTTACGGGTACAGCCGGTTGCTTTGGCAAGTTCATAAAAGTCTTCTTTGCGTTCCATCAAATACTGAGCCACTTGCTTCAGTGCATTGGCACGTTGATGGAAGGTCCATGTGGCAATAGTCGCGCCTTTTTGTTTGGCATACTTCACCACGGCTTGGGTATCGATGCCCTGACTGCCGACCTGATAAACCCCTTCACCGCTAATGGCATGATAAACCGTACGTAAATCGGCTTGAGTTGTATATTCCTGACCGCAGATTAATGAGCTTAAGCTTTTGATGGCAATAGGATTATGAGTTGATTCAGTATCTTGATAATCCGTTGGGCTTGAGCTGCTGTCTAACTCTAACATTGTAAAAACTCCATTTATGATACGTTTTGAGATGTATTTTAATTTTGATGTTTCATAATTTGTGTTGAAAAATTGAAAATGTCAATCATAAATCTGTGTTTAAAAATGCATAACAATAAAATAAAAAATATTAAATTATATAAAACAAATATTTAGTAAAAATAAAGGATAAAAATTAAATGATACCAATAAATAGATATTGATTTTAATTTTGTATCGTTTTAATTTGAGTGTATCAACACTTGGGATAAGTGAGGGAACAATGAATAACCAACAACAAATCTTCGATCAAAAGATTGAAAGGGATATTTCCATCGAGCCGAAGGACTGGATGCCGGATGCTTATCGTAAGACCTTGATTCGTCAGATCGGTCAGCACGCACACTCTGAAGTAGTAGGCATGTTGCCGGAGGGCAACTGGATTACTCGTGCACCGACCTTAAAACGTAAAGCCGTACTGATGGCAAAAGTCCAGGACGAAGCCGGTCATGCGTTGTATCTGTACAGTGCTGCTGAAACCCTTGGTGCTGATCGTGACGACATGATGGATAAACTGATTGCCGGTCGCATGAAATATTCATCCATTTTTAACTATCCAACCCTGAGCTGGGCCGATGTCGCCGCGATTGGCTGGCTGGTGGATGGTGCAGCAATTGTCAATCAGGTAGCACTTTGCCGTACGTCTTATGGTCCTTATGCACGTGCCATGGTGCGTGTCTGTAAGGAAGAAAGTTTCCATCAGCGTCAGGGCTTTGAAGCCATGATGGAATTGGCCAATGGTACGCCGGAACAAAAGCAGATGGCACAGGATGCCGTGAACCGTTTCTGGTGGCCGGCACTGATGATGTTTGGTCCAAGTGATGATAATTCACCGAACAGTGCACAAAGTATGCAGTGGAAAATTAAATTATTCAGCAACGATGAGCTACGTCAGAAATTTGTCGATAACACCGTATCGCAAGTCTTGCAGCTGGGTTTAACCGTTCCAGATCCAGACCTCAAATTCAATGAAGCCACCGGACATTACGAATTTGGTGAAATCAATTGGGATGAGTTCTTTGCGATTCTTGCAGGCAAGGGACCGTGTAACCATGAGCGTATTGAAGCACGCCGCAAAGCTTGGGAAGGCGGCAAGTGGGTACGTGATTCAGCAGCCGTCTATGCTCAAAAACAGCAGCAACAGTCAGCAGCACAAAAAGTCGCTTAAAAAATAGTTTGATCAATATAAGGAAATTTGCTCATGAATAACAAAAATAACTGGTCACTTTATGAAGTGTTTGTGCGTAGTAAACAGGGTCTAAGTCACCGTCATGTCGGCAGCCTGCGTGCGCCGGATGAGGAAGTCGCACTACAAAATGCCCGCGATGTATATACCCGCCGCAATGAAGGCATCAGTATCTGGGTGGTGAAATCTGAATTGATTACCTCTTCACAGCCAGATGAAAAAGCAGAATTTTTTGAACCTGCTTTGGACAAGGTTTATCGCCATCCAACCTTTTATAACATTCCAGCTGGCATCGAGCACATGTAAAGGGAAAGGTGAAGAATATGACAAATCAAGTATTGGCAGAATTTCTTTTACATGTGGGTGACAGTCAACTGATCCTGTCTCATCGTTTGGCAGAGTGGTGTGGTCATGCACCTGAACTGGAGCTGGATATTGCCTTAGCCAATATCGGACTGGATTTATTGGGTCAGGCACGTACTGCCCTCAGTCTGGCGGGTGAAGTGGAAGGACAGGGCCGTGATGAAGACAAGCTGGCTTATTTCCGTACCGAACGTGAATACCGTAATTTGCTGCTGTGTGAACAGCCGAATGGTGACTTTGCCCAGACCCTGGTGCGCCAGTGGTTGATGGATCACTACCACGCTTTATTGTTTAGCGCCTTAAGTCAAAGTCAGCATGCTGAGTTGGCGGCTTTTGCAGTGAAATCACTCAAAGAAGTGAAATATCACCAGCGTTTTTCCACCACCTGGATGGAACGCTTAAGTTTAGGTACCGCAGAAGCGCATGAAAAAACCCAGCAAGGTTTAAACCAGTTATGGCGTTTTACCGAGGAACTTTTTGTTCTGACGGCTGATGAAAGACAGTTGGTCGATAGCGGTGTCATTCCAGATATTGAAAATTTAAAAGCCCAGTGGCTGGAGACCATTACATCCGAGTTAGCGCGATTTGAATTAAGCCTGCCAGAGCTAGGCGCTTATCGCAGTGGGGCTAAACAGGGTTTACATACAGAACATCTCGGTTTTGTTTTGGCTGAACTGCAATACATGCAGCGCTCATATCCAAACATGAACTGGTAATTCGGCACAATCACAGGGAGTGAGTCGCATGAATCTGATTCGACACGTAGAAGATCAATGTTGGGACGTTTTACAGCAGGTTTCTGATCCAGAGATTCCGGTATTGTCAGTGATTGATCTGGGTATGATTCGTGGCGTCGAGCTGAATCAGCAGGATGAAATTGTGGTGCGACTCACGCCGACCTATAGCGGCTGTCCGGCCACGGATTTATTAAAAGCAGAAATTACCCATGCTTTCGAGGCCAATGGTTTGACGCCGGTCAAAGTCATTGTGGACCTGTCTCAAGCCTGGACCACGGACTGGATGAGTGAATCGGGCAAACACAAATTACAGCAATATGGTATTGCCCCGCCGCAAGGCCAGTCACATAGCTGTGGTACGCATGTGGCATTGACCGATGGCATCACCTGTCCACAGTGCTTAAGTAACAACAGCAAATTATTAAGTGAATTCGGTTCGACCGCCTGTAAAGCTTTATATCAATGTCGGGACTGCTTAGAAACTTTTGACTATTTCAAATGTATTTGATTGTAACGATTGCGCGGTGGGCAGGGTAAACCAATAACAAGCCTGAACACCGCCACCTAAAAGAAGGATTTTGCCATGAGCCAATTTATACCATTAACCATTAAATCGATTCAGCCACAAACCGAGCAGGCGATCTGCATTGCCTTTGATCTCGCGCCTGAGCAGTTGGATACTTTTCAATATCAGCCGGGTCAGCACCTCACCATTCGTCATTTAACTGATGACGGCGAGCTGCGCCGCTGCTACTCGATCTGCAGTGATACTCAGGAAGACATGAGCATTGCGATTAAAAAAATTGATCAGGGTCAGTTTTCAACCTGGGCCAATACGCATCTCAAAGCGGGCGATGTACTAGAAGTCATGCCACCGCAAGGGGTGTTCTTTCAGAAAGCCGCCAAGGCTGGTGGCCAGAATTATCTAGGATTTGCAGCAGGCAGTGGCATTACGCCAATTTTATCGATTGTAAAGTCGGTGTTGAACCGTCAAGCGGAAGCAACATTCACTCTGGTATATGGCAACCGCTCCTGGAAACAGACCATGTTCTCTGAACAGATCATGGACTTGAAAGACCGTTTTAAGGAACGTCTGCAACTGGTAAATATTTTTTCACGTGAACTGAATGACAGTGACATCTTTAATGGTCGGATTGATGCAGACAAATTGCAGCAGTTATTTCAGGCCAATCTGATTTCTGCCGAAGCAGATCACTGTTTCGCTTGCGGTCCTGAAGAAATGATGACAGCAGTCGAAACGGTATTACCGACTTGGGGCATTCAACACAGCAAGATTCATACGGAACGCTTCAATACGGGTACTGCACCGAAAGCAACCGCCCAGCAGATGGAAAGCCGCAGCGAAGAACGCGTCAATATCATCCTCGATGGTCGCGAGCTGATTGTTGAAGTCTCTAAGCAGGATGACAGTATTTTAGATGCTGCGCTACGTGCCGGAGCCGACCTGCCATATGCCTGTAAGGGCGGCGTTTGTGCCACCTGTAAATGTAAGGTGTTAGAGGGACAGGTTGAAATGGCGGTGAATTACAGTCTGGAAGAAGATGAAATTCAGAAAGGCTATGTGCTCAGTTGTCAGGCACGTCCAACCACGGCCAATGTCCGACTCAGTTTTGATGAATAAAAGCTGAATTTACAGCACCGCGAGCATAGCAGGAGTTCAAGGATGACCTACATTAAAACCAGCTCACCCAAGCCGGGTGTGGTACTGATCGAGCTAAATCGTCCAGAAAAGCGCAATGCTTTAAACAATGCCACCTTGCAAAACATTGCAGCCTGTCTACAGGACTTGGAAACAGATGCTGCTGTGAAAGCCGTGGTCATCACCGGAAATACGCAATGCTTTGCTGCCGGTGCTGATTTAAATGAGCTGGCGCAGTTAGATGTGGTCAGCATCCAGCAAGACCAACGCCCACTGCTCTGGAAAAAAATTGATGAATTTTCCAAGCCTTTAATCATGGCCGTAAATGGTTATGCTTTTGGTGCAGGTTTCGAGTTGGCTTTGCATGGTGACATGGTGCTGACCGGAGAAAATGCCCAGTTTGCCTTGCCTGAAATCGGTTTAGGTATGTTGCCGGGTGCCGGTGGAACCCAGCGTCTGGCCCGTCTGGTCGGTCAGCAATTAACGATGCGCTGGGCCATGACTGGTGAAATGATTTCGGCACAAACAGCCTTGCAACATGGCATTAGTAGCCAGGTTTGTCCGGCAGGATTGACCGTGCAATACGCACTGGAACTGGCAGAAAAAATTGCCAAGCAGGCACCGCTGGCCATTCGTGCCATCAAGCAATCTTTAAAGTCGATTCATGAAGTGACTTTAAGTCAGGGACTGAAACTTGAACGTCAACATTTTGTCTGGCTGGCGGCGACCCAAGATCGCCAGGAAGGCATCAATGCATTTTTAGAAAAAAGAAAACCAGAATTTAGAGGTGTGTAATGGATTATCAAACAATTATTGTCGAAGAAAAAAATGCAGTGGGCTACCTGACCTTTAACCGTCCAAAACAGCTCAACAGTTTTAATGAAACCATGCATCAGGAAGTCTCTAAAGTCATCAAGGCCTGGGCCAAAGACAGCCAGATTCGTGCCGTAGTGATTTCAGCAGAAGGTCGTGGTTTCTGTGCTGGTCAGGATCTGAATGATCGTGTGGTCGATCCGAATGCCGATGCACCGGACTTAGGCCTGTCGATTGAAAAATACTACAACCCTTTGATCAAGTTGATTACCGAAATGCCTAAACCCGTGATTTGTGCGGTGAATGGTGTGGCAGCAGGGGCAGGCGCCAATATTGCCCTGGCGTGTGACATTGTGGTGGCAGCAAAATCAGCCTCATTTATTCAAGCCTTCTGCCGTCTTGGTTTGGTGCCAGATTCAGGCGGTACCTGGTTCCTGCCGCGTCTGGTCGGCCGTGCCCAAGCGATGGGTCTTGCCATGCTTGGCGATAAAATTCCGGCTGAGCGCGCAGTACAACTCGGCATGATCTGGCAAGTGGTTGAAGATGAGCAATTGCAGGCAGAAGCGAAAAAACTGGCAGAGCATCTGGCGCAGCAACCGACCTATGGTCTGTCCCTGATCAAAAAAGCCATTCATGCCGCAGCAGAAAACAATTTGGATGAGCAGCTCATTCTGGAACGTGACCTGCAACGTCTGGCTGGACGTTCAAGCGATTATAAGGAAGGTGTACAAGCCTTTATGCAGAAGCGTACCCCTGAATATAAAGGATGCTAAATCATGCAACAGATCAATTTGGAACAAGTCAAAGTTGCTGTGGTCGGTGCTGGAACCATGGGGATTGGCATTGCACAACTGGCAGCCATGCACGGGCATCCGACCTATGTGTTTGATCTCGATTGCAGCAAAGTTCAGAGTGCCTTGACTGCTTTAGAGGCGCAGCTGAGCAAGCGCGTACAAAATGGCAAAATGACCCAGCAATTGCTGGAGAGTACCTTCGCCAATCTGATTGTGGCAGAGAATATTCAACAGCTTGCCGATGCGGGCTTGATTATTGAAGCTATTGTCGAGAAGAAAGAAGTGAAACAGAACCTGTTTCAACAGCTGGCTGCCATTTGCCCGGAGCAGACCATTTTTGCGTCCAATACTTCTTCAATTTCCATTACTGCAATTGCTTCGGCGATTCCGCATCCGGAACGGGTGATTGGGCTGCATTTCTTTAATCCGGCGCCGGTGATGAAGCTGGTGGAAATTATCCGTGGACTGAAAACATCAGCAGTTCTTGCCGATGCAGTATTTGAGCTAATGAAGCACTGGAACAAGGTTCCGGTACGGGCCAAATCGACGCCCGGTTTTATCGTCAATCGTGTGGCACGACCGTATTATGCCGAAGCCTTTCGCGCCTTGCAGGAAAATGCCACCACACCGGAACAGCTCGATTACATCATGCGCGAATGTGGCCGTTTTGCCATGGGACCGTGTGAACTCACCGACCTGATTGGTCAGGATGTGAATTTCTCGGTCACGCAAAGTGTCTATCAGGAGTTTTTCTATGAGCCACGTTACCGCCCATCCTTGATTCAAAAAGAGCTGGTCGATGCCGGCTGTTATGGCCGCAAGTCCGGTCAGGGTTTTTATGATTACACGCAGTCCAAGCCTGCGCCTGTATATGAATTGCCTGTGTGTTATGCAAAATCATTGAACAAATTAAAAGTCATCGTGCGTGGCGAATGGCAACATTCAGCAGCACTGATTGAACGTTTAAAACAGGCCTCTCATCTGGAGCTGAGTTTTCAGGCGGCAGAACAGAATGAAATCCTGATTGGTGATGTTTCCCTGCGATTATCGCTTGGTGAGTCGGTTGAACTGACTTATCCGCATGAGCCTGTGGTGTTGATGGACTGGCATGCAGATTGGGCAAATGCTCAGGCAATTCCAGTCGTTGCATCACCGGCTTGTAATGAAGAACAACGTCAGGCAGTTGAGCTATTCCTCATAGGTATGGATATGATACCTATTTGGTCTAAGGATCATCCAGGTCTTTATGTTATACGTAGTATCGCCATGCTGGTGAATGAAGCCTGTGAAGCAGTATTACATGATATTTCATCAGAGCAAGATATTGATTCTGCTATGAAATATGGTGTTAATTATCCTTGTGGCCCATTTGAGTGGGCAGATAGAATTGGGTATTACACAATTTTACAAATTTTAGAAAATATGTATCGTATTTATGGTGAAGACCGCTATAGAACTAGTATATATTTAGCAAAGAAAGCGGTGCAGGGACATGCACAGAAAACTCAGCAGCAACCATTACGTGTTGCTGGCTAAAAGGAAGAATCATGGAACAGGTTTATATTTTTGATGGAATTCGCACCCCGATCGGACGCTATGCCGGTGGACTGAGCAGCATCCGTGCCGATGATCTGGCAGCGCTACCGATTCAATATCTGAAAGATCAGCATCCTGCCTTGCCATGGGCAGAACTGGATGAAGTGATCTTGGGCTGTGCCAATCAGGCGGGTGAAGATAATCGCAACGTGGCGCGTATGGCTGCTTTACTTGCAGGGCTGCCTGAATCTGTTCCAGCACTTACCGTAAACCGTTTATGTGCTTCCGGTTTGGATGCGATTGGACTGGGAGCACGTGCCATCAAATCGGGTGAAGCACAATTTGTTTTAGCCGGTGGCGTAGAATCTATGAGCCGTGCGCCTTTTGTGCAGTCCAAACCGACCACGGCATTTAGCCGTACCCCTGAAATTTATGACACGACCATTGGCTGGCGTTTTATCAACCCAAAATTTAAAGCGCAGTTTGGCGTCGACAGCATGCCGGAAACAGCCGAAAACGTTGCTGAAAAGTATCAAATTAGCCGTGAAGACCAGGACCTATTTGCTTATCGCAGTCAGCAAAAAACTGCTGTAGCACAGCAAAAGGGTATTTTTGCTGAAGAAATCCTACCAGTCGAGGTGAAAGGTCCGAAAAAAACCACTCTCACCATTTCCCAAGATGAGCACCCGCGTGCAGAGACGACACTGGACAATCTGGCTGCTTTAAAAACGCCATTTCGTAAAGAAGGCGGTTCAGTGACTGCCGGCAATGCTTCGGGTGTCAACGATGGTGCTGCCTGTGTTCTACTAGGCAATCAGCAGTTCGCCGATCAGTATGGTCTTCGTCCTCAGGCAAAAATTGTCGCGCTGGCCAGTGCCGGTGTCGAAGCCAAATATATGGGTATTGGTCCTGTACCTGCGGTACAGAAAGTCTTGAAGCAAACCGGACTCAGTCTGGAGCAGATGGATGTGATCGAGCTGAATGAAGCCTTTGCGGCACAGTCGCTGGCTGTGATTCGTGAGCTGGATCTGCAAGATGATGATGCCAGAATCAACCCGAATGGTGGTGCGATTGCACTGGGTCATCCGCTGGGCATGAGTGGTACCCGTCTGGTCATCACCGCAATGAAAGAATTAAAACGCCGTAAAGGCAAATATGCACTCTGCACCATGTGTGTTGGTGTCGGACAGGGAGTTGCACTGATTTTAGAAAATATCGATTAAATATCGATGAAAAGTAGATGAAGGATGTCATTCAATTAAGGCAATAAATCGCGGTCAGGACGACTGTGTCAGGAGTAAGAATATGAATAACAATGCAATGGAAAAGATTGAAACGGTTTCGGTAGATGAGTTGCGCAGTGTCCAGCTTCAGCGTATGAAAAAGACACTCCAGCATGCTTATCAAAACAGTGCCGTATATAAAAAGAAATTTGATGAAGCTGGCGTTCATCCGGATGATTTCAAATCATTGGACGATCTGGCTAAATTCCCGTTCACCACCAAACAGGACTTGCGTGACAACTATCCGTTTGGCATGTTTGCCGTGCCACAGGAACAGATTGTACGTGTACATGCTTCTTCTGGCACCACCGGTCAGCCAACGGTGGTGGGGTATACCCAAAATGACATTAATGTCTGGTCGGATGTGGTGGCACGTTCCCTGCGAGCAGCCGGTTTGAGCAGCAAAGATACCATTCAGGTGTCCTATGGTTATGGTCTGTTTACCGGTGGTCTGGGTGCACATTATGGCGTGGAACGCCTGGGTGCAACTGTAATCCCGATGTCAGGTGGCCAGACAGAACGTCAGGCACAATTGATTCATGACTTTAAACCGACTGCATTGATGGTGACACCATCGTATTGCCTGAATATCATTGAAGCACTGGAGAAAAAATTCGGTACAGCCAAAGACTGTTCAATCAAAACTGGCGTATTTGGTGCCGAGCCATGGACCAATGAAATGCGCAAGGAAATTGAAGAGCGTCTGGGCATTGATGCCCTAGATATTTATGGTCTGTCAGAAGTCATGGGACCGGGCGTGGCGATGGAATGTCTGGAATCTAAAGATGGCCCAACCATCTGGGAAGATCATTTCTATCCTGAAATTATCCATCCGGAAACTGGCGAAGTGCTGCCAGATGGCGAACTGGGTGAACTGGTCTTTACCACCATTACTAAAGAAGGCATGCCGGTAATCCGTTACCGTACCCGTGACCTGACCCGTTTATTGCCAGGCACGGCACGCACCATGCGCCGTATGGACAAGATTGTCGGCCGTAGTGATGACATGATGATTATTCGTGGGGTCAATGTGTTCCCGTCGCAGATTGAAGAGCAGATTTTACAGATCCAGCAACTGATTCCGAACTATCAGATTCAGATTTGCAAACAAGGACATCTGGATACATTGCATATCCGTACCGAAATGCGTAAAGATAGCAGTGACATTATGGCGCACCAGCTGGCAACTCAGCTGAAAAGCCAGATTAAAACCATGGTCGGAATCACCGTAAGTGTCGAAGTGTTGCCTGAAGGGAGTCTGCCACGCTCTGAAGGCAAGGCACAGCGCGTGTTTGATATCCGCAAGTCTGCATGAAGTACTATTGGATGATAGCCAAATGGTCTATCATCCAGTTTCTATAAGGTAAAGTTAAACGCAATGAATCCGAAATTAAAACAAATAATTGATGACTTTATTCAAACTGAAGCACTCAGCGGAACCTCATTAATCATGACCATCTTCGGTGACTGTATTTTTCACCGCGGTGGTATCATCAGTCTGGCCAGCGTGATTCAGCTCATGGATGTCTTCGGGTTTAATGAACGATCGGTACGGACCGCTGTATTCCGTCTGGTCCAAAATGGCTGGCTGATGTCTGAGAAAATTGGTCGCACCAGTTATTATCGCGTAACCGAAAGCAGCCGCCAGCGTTTTATTATGGCAGATCAAAAAATTTACAGTTTTCAGCACACTGAATGGGATCAGAAATGGGATCTGGTGCTACTCAGTTCGGTGGAACTGGAAAATAAACTGGTTCTGAAAAAAGAACTGGAATGGCTAGGCTTTGCCAATATCGCCACCAATGTCATGGCCTATCCGGGCTGTGATCATCAGAAGCTGCAAAACCTGCTGCTGAATCTGAAAATGACCGACCAAGTCGTGGTGTTTAAAGCTGAAACCTTGCAGCTCTGGCAGGAATCCTATCCAACCGTGAAACGCATGGTCGCCACCAACTGGCCGGTGCAGGAACTGCATCAGCGCTATGAAAAATTTATTGCAGATTTCCGGGAATTCTTTCATCTGGTGGAACAGGAAGATGAACTTGATCCGGTTCAGGCTTTTCAGTTGCGAATTTTACTGATTCATCAATTCCGCCGGATTTTATTAAAAGATCCAAATCTGCCTTTTGAATTGTTGCCATCCAACTGGCTTTCCCTGAATGCCCGTAATCTGAGCAGTAATTTGTATCAGACTGTAGTTGGGGCAGGGGATGAGTTTTTTATGGAGATCGCCCGAACTTCGGAAGGTTCGATGCCGCCGGTGCATCCACAATTTTATAAACGTTTTGGCGGTTTGCGACTGGAAGCCGTCAGCTAATCTAATTCTGCATTTTTAAAGGAATAAAATAATGCCGTGTTATGCCATTGATGGTGTGATTCCTGTGGTCAGCCCTCGCGCTTATGTGCATCCGCAAGCCGTTCTGATCGGGGATGTGGTGATTGAAGAGGGTGTATATATCGGGCCTTTCGCTACTTTAAGAGCCGACTTTGGCGGGATTCACATCCAGAAAAATGCCAATGTTCAGGACTCATGCACCATTCATGGCTTTCCCGGCAGTGTCACGCTGGTCGAAGAATGTGGCCATATCGGACATGGCGCGATTTTACATGGTTGTATCATTCGCAAAAATGTATTGGTCGGCATGAACAGCGTGATTCTGGATGAAGCCGAGATTGGTGAAAATACCATTGTCGGTGCCAATAGCACGGTTAAAGCCAAAGCTCAAATTCCGGAAAATTCATTGGTGCTCGGTAGTCCTGCTCGGGTCATCCGTCCTCTGGACGCCAAAGAAATTGACTGGAAAAGCAAAGGGACACGGGAATATATTCAGCTGACAGAGCGCTGCTTGTCCTCGATGCAGGAGGTTAGTCCTTTAACAGAAGTCTCCGCAGACCGGCTGAGCTATAAAGCCTTCAAGGCAGAGTATCAGATCAAGCAGAATAGCTTGAATGACTAAGTTAAGAACATGATTCTATTCATTGGATGAATTCTGCATTTTAAAAACCGGAAGTGACTGAAACCAAATTCCAACTGCATTCCCTGACCGGCTATTTAGACTAAAATAAAACTGATCTGGAAAGCATATATGGAAAATAGGGAATTTAAAGATAATTTCTCCCAGCAGTCACAGGATTATGCCCTGTTTCGTCCGCATTATCCGGATGCATTGGGAAAGCTATTGGCAGAGCTGTCACCAGGTACCAAATTGGCTGTAGATGTCGGCTGTGGTTCTGGACAGCTTTCAGAAGTTTTGGCGAATTACTTTGATCAGGTGATGGCTATTGATGCGAGTAGTGAACAGATTGCTCAGGCCAAACCGCATCCAAAAATTCAGTATGGTCAGGCACTCGCTGAAAAGATCCCGTGTGCTGACCAGAGTATTGATCTGATTTCGGTGGCTCAAGCAGCGCATTGGCTGGATCTGGAAAAATTCTACGCAGAAGCTCGCCGGATTGCTAAACCCAATGCCATTCTGGCTTTAATTAGCTATGGCGTGTTCAGTGTGGATGAGCCCCATCTGAATCATTATTTTAAGCATTTTTATGAGGTGACGCTTGCACCGTACTGGCCGCCTGAACGTCGCCATGTAGATGAAGGATATAAAAATCTAGCATTTCCATTTCAGGAAATGGCGATTCAGCCACCTGTATTACAGGTTGAATGGAACTTTTATCAGTTAATTGGTTATATGAGTACCTGGTCAGCCGTGAAAGCTGCCACTAAAGCACTTGGACATAATCCACTAAATGTACTGGCAGATGCCTTATTGCCAGAATGGGAAGATCCGGAATTGCCTAGAGTCATTAGCTGGCCATTATCAGTGCGTGCGGGGCGTATAATCGTTTAAAAAATATTAGAGCTAGAATCTGTTTATTGAACAATGAATTGAATATTCAAGGCTCAGAATTATCGCCCTAGAATCATTTCCAGCACAAATTTAGACCCAATAAAACCCAGTGCTAGCAAGCCAAAACCGAGCAGAGTAAAGCGTACGGCTTTCTGGCCACGCCAGCCAAACTTCCAGTGTCCGATTAATAGTGAACCGTAAACCAGCCAGGAAATAATACTGAATGCAGTTTTATGTGCCAGATGTTGGGCGAAGAAATTATCGATGGTAAAAAAGCCAAAGCCCAAAGCGAGCGTAAGTAAAACAAAACCGGTCATCAGCATATCAAACAGGAGCGATTCCATGTCCTGATAAGAGGGTAGCAAACTGACCCAGACCCGGCGTTTCTGCTTCTTTTTCAGCTCACGATCCTGAAAACGTAAAATTACGGCCTGAATGGTTGCCATGAGCAATACTGCATAAGCAGACAAAGACAAAATAATATGAATATCCAGACCCAAAGAGTTTTGTGCGATGATTTTTGCAGGCTGAGTAAACACAAAGCCGAGGATCAAACCTGTGGCAGCTACTGGAATTCCGATCAGATTCAGGGCGATAATTGGACGATAAGTACTGTAAATAATGCTGAGTAATAGCATTAGACCGGAAGTAAAGGAAAACAGGGCAAAGACATCATAATTGATGCCCAGCGGGGTGTGCATATCACCATACAAGACCAGCGCATGCAAGCCCAGTCCAAGCAGGGCAGTTAGCGATACAAACCATTGATTAGGAGCACGTTTAGACATTAAATGAATGAACAGATACCAGAAGGAAGCGGTATAAGCGACTAATGCTAAGATCGTATAAACCAAGGGGAGGCTAACCATGTCAAACCTTTTTAAGGGTGATGAATATTCATTTATATAAATTCGCTGCGAACTACAGTATCCTATAGCATTCTATGCATAAATTTTCTATTTTAAGAAACAATTTTTTGCTCATGGCTATTTTAAGCGGATTTTGCAATGTTTGATACCTTAACAGAACGACTCACGCAGAGTTTAAGAAATGTTACTGGCTCAGGGCAGCTAACCGAAGACAATATTAAAGATACGTTACGTGAAGTGCGTATGGCGCTTCTTGAGGCCGATGTTGCGTTACCTGTAACTCGTGAATTCATCGCGAAAGTTAAGGAAGAAGCATTAGGCCAGGAAGTGATGACTCAGTTATCTCCTGGGCAGGCTTTTGTCAAAATCGTTCATGACGAATTGACCAAAATGATGGGCGAGGCCAATGAAAGCCTCGACCTCGCTGCAAAACCACCTGTGGTTGTCCTGCTGGCAGGCCTGCAGGGTGCAGGTAAAACAACAACTGCAGCGAAACTTGCACGCTTCTTACAAGAACGTCAAAAGAAAAAAGTCGCGATGGTCTCTGCCGATGTGTATCGTCCGGCTGCGATCAAACAGCTACAGACTGTCGCGGGTGAAGTCGGTGCGATTTTCCTGGAATCTAGCGCAGACGAAAAACCGATTACGATTGTGAATCGCGCGATTGAACAGGCAAAAATCCAGTTTGCCGATGTGCTGATTGTCGATACGGCAGGTCGTTTGCATATCGATGATGACATGATGGGTGAAATCAAAGAGCTGCATGCAGCGATTAACCCGACTGAAACCCTGTTCGTGGTCGATGCCATGACCGGTCAGGATGCGGCAAACACCGCCAAAGCATTTAATGATGCCTTGCCTTTAACTGGTGTGATCCTGACCAAAACTGATGGTGATGCGCGCGGTGGTGCAGCGCTTTCAGTACGCGCGATTACCGGCAAGCCAATCAAATTCTTGGGTATGGGTGAGAAACTCGATGCCTTGGAGCCATTCCATCCTGAGCGTGTTGCACAGCGTATTCTCGGTATGGGTGATGTACTTTCTTTGGTCGAAGAACTTGAACGCAAGGTCGACAAAGAAAAAGCCGAAAAAATGGCGAAAAAACTGCAAAAAGGCGGCAGCTTCAACTTTGAAGACATGCTGATGCAGTTTGAGCAGATGAACAAGATGGGCGGCATGATGGGCTTCCTGGACAAACTTCCTGGCATGAGCAATGCCGGTCTGCAAGATGCGTTGGCGCAAGCCAATCCTGAAAAGCAGGTCAAGAAAATGGAAGCGATTATCCAGTCGATGACTATCAAAGAGCGCCGTAACCCGGACTTGATGAACCCAAGCCGTAAAAAACGTATCGCAGCAGGTTGTGGTATGGAAGTGGCAGAAGTCAACAAGTTGATTAAACAACATGCGCAAATGGCCAAGATGATGAAGAAATTTGCCAATCCGTCAGGTATGGCAAAAATGATGAAATCACTCGGTGGTTTGCAGAAACAGTTTGGCGGCGGCGGTGGCATGGGTCCACTGTTCGGCGGCAATGACAAGAAATAAGATTCTGATTTAAAAAAGGCGCGAAATGCGCCTTTTTTATTATGTATCAATCAGAAAACCGGTTTAAACAAAACAACATTTACTTACCCAAAATAAAAATCCAATCAGGCAGACTCAGGAACATCAGCACAAAACAAAGAGAAATTTAAAATGGCTCAAGTGATCATCGTCCATGGTTATACTGCAAGCCCTGAAGAAAACTGGTTTCCATGGATTCAGGAAAAAGCCCAACAGGAAAATGTCAGCTTAAAAGTACTGCGACTTGACCCATCGACCACACCCAAGCTAGAGGTGTGGGACCAGCAAATGCGTGAGCAGATTGAGGGGATTGATGAAGACAGTATTTTTATCGGGCATAGCCTGGGAACTGTGGCTGTATTGCATTACTTATCCAGAGAATTAAAACAGCAAAAGATTCAGCAATTGGTATTGATCGCAGGATTTAATGGCCGCTTGGGTCGTTTAGATGAAGTCAATCCGTTTATTGATGCCGCTGAGATCGATTTCGATTTACTCAAACAGCAGATCGCAGAACGTGTAGTGATCTATTCTGAAGGCGATGATCAGGTTGCGCCTGAATTTAGTCTGGAACAGGCGGACAGTCTGGACGCGATTGTGGTGAATGCCAAGCATCACGGACATTTTATTGATTCCCAAGGCTGTACTGATCTGCCGGAGCTCTGGAAAGTAATCGAGCCGTATCTGATTAAATCCGAAGTTTAAGCATGTTGTTGTATTCACTAAATTTTAAAATTTAACATGAGATGGCGTTCAAAAAGAGACTTGAATTCCATCTCCAGACTGTTTAAAACTAGTTTTTTGTCGACGCAATTTGCGTTCAATGATAATAAGTAAATCACTATGAAAAATATAATAAAGAAAGTCTATATCGTGCCGGATTATCAGGCGACCTCCAATGATCACTGGTATCCGTGGCTGAGTCGCCAGCTTAAAAATGCCGGTTTTGAGTCCAAGCGGATTATGCTGGCCACCCCCTTTCAGCCCAATTTAGAAGAATGGCAGCAGAACCTGAAATTACACATTCCGCAGATGGATGAACATACCTTTTTAGTTGCACATGGCCTGAGTTGCGTCAGTGTTTTAAACTTTTTACAGGAACATTATATTCAGCAGCAACGTAAGATCGGCGGCATCATTCTGGTCTCGGCCTTTGATACACCGCTGGTGGCCTGGTCAGAACTGAATAAAATGTTGCAGGCCGTCCGGCTCGATTTGAAAAACTTGCCGTATAGCTATAAACGTGCGGTGATGCTGATCTCCAGTAATGATCCTTATGTGCCTGCACCGATTTCCTTGCGTTTAGCACATAGCCTGAATGCACAAATTTTTGAGATCAAAAAAGCTGGACATTTTAACAAGGCTGATGGTTTTGCCGAATTCCCTCAATTGCTGGATATTATCAAACAGTGTCTGGCAAATGAGCTGCAAAATGCTGCAGGCCTTTAAGTAAAAGATCCGGTTCAATCCGGGGCTGATACTGACCGAGATGCTGCGCAAATAGCGGGGCATCTCCACCGGTTAAAACCAGCTGTGCCGGGAAATCACGCAGTACTTTTTCAATGGTGCTCAGCAGGCCCAGCAGAATGCCATGATGTACCGCATCGATGGTATTGCGTCCGGGATTGAGTTCAGAAAAAGCGGCATCTGGAATTTTAATGCCTTTGGTATTCTGAATTAGGGAATCACGTTGCAAGTATAGATTTGGCAGAATAAAACCGCCCAAATGTTGTTGCCCTTGCGCCAAATCAATAGTCAGCGCCGTACCACAACTAATCACACAATAATTTTCATGCGCTTGCGTCGCGACCGCAAGTACCTGCAACCAGCGGTCAATCCCTAGTTGTGAAGGTTCATCATAACCACAGATCAGACCTGCATATTCTGCCTGTACCTGAGCAAAAATGACTGGAATATGCAGGCTTTCTAAAATGCTGAGAATGCGCTCATTATTGATTTTATCCTGGACTGAGGATAGACCTACCTGATGCAAGCCCAGCGCTTTGAAATGCTGAATCAGGCCAAGTAACAAATCAGCAGGGGACTGTAAATGTAATTCTGCTGCCTGTTCAATAATCTGATCATGCTCGGTAATCCAGTATTTAAGCCGGGTATTGCCGATATCCAACCATAATTTTTTCATTGCTGTATGCCTGTTCATCCACCGTGTTTAAGGCGGAGCTGTCCCTGATAAAAGGTCTGGATTCCCTGATCGGTCAAAATCTTGACTGCACCATCGTCCTGAATCCCCAGAAAAGTACCGGAATATTGCCCTTGCACATCGGTAAATTCAACCGTTTGTTGCATAAATGCAGCCGATCGATTGAAACGCGCCGCCAGGTTTTGACTGCCATAATTAAACCATTGCCCGGCTTGCTGAATCGCCAGATATAACTGGGCAATCAGCTCGACTCTTGAGGTATGTGATAATCCCAACTCGTTCAAGGAGCTAACCTGCTGATCTGGAAGGTCAGTGAGCAGAGGATCGATATTTAAACCTACACCGACCACCACCTGTGTAGATGAAATCGGCTCGACCAGAATGCCGCCCCATTTTCCGTGCAGGCTATACAGGTCATTCGGCCATTTCACCTGTAATTCCAGGCCTTTTAGACTGGGCATTTGCAGGATATTTAACGCAATTTCTAGCGCCAGACGACCATCGATGGGTTTTTGTGTATGCAGCAATGTGCTTAAATAGATGTTCCCTTCAGGTGAAATCCACTGACGTTGACGCTGTCCACGGCCTTGGGTCTGCACATGACTGCACACCAGAACCTGCTGCACCCCCTTCGTTGCCAATTCGCGTACATCATCATTGGTCGATGTGGTAATCGGTTTGATGAGTAATACTTCCGGGAGTTGGCCTGCATCGCTTAATCGTTGTTGCAGTTCACGAGTTTCTACATCCATTTGAATCTAAACGTGGTAAATATCGTTATGGAGTTAATCATATATTTATTGATTGGTGCAATTGCCGGATTCACCGCAGGCCTGTTTGGGGTCGGTGGTGGTTTGATTATTGTGCCGATCCTGTACATTGTTTTTACCCAGCTTCAGTACGATCCCAGCGTGATTATGCATATGGCGGTGGGCACTTCCTTGGCAACGATTATTGTGACTTCTATCAGTTCGGTGATGGCGCATCATAAGCGAGGGGCCGTGTTGTGGTCGGTGTTTCGTAATCTGGCACCCGGTCTGATTGTGGGATCATTTTTAGGCGCGGGGATTGCCGACTATTTGTCGGGTCAGGGCTTACAGTTATTGATCGGTTTCTTTGCGGTCTGGGTCGCATTTAGAATGTTCCGAGGGGCGCATATTCAGATCGATCCGAATCAAAAACTACCTTCAACACCGCTACAAATGGCTGCAGGTGGGGGAATTGGGGTAGCCTCTGCCATCTTTGGGATTGGCGGTGGCAGTCTGACCGTACCTTTCCTGAACCGCTGTGGAGTCGTAATCCAACAAGCGGTCGCGACTTCGGCGGCTTGTGGTTTACCGATTGCAGTCGCAGGTGCATTAGGATTTATCTGGTTTGGGAAACAGGCACAGGTGAGCGTGCCCAATACCATTGGTTATATCCATATTTATGCCTTTATTGGTATCAGTATGATGAGCTTTTTCACCGCCAAACTGGGTGCAAAAGTGGCGCATCTGCTTTCACCCGCGCTATTAAAAAAATGTTTCGCGGCATTACTGACGACTGTTGGTCTGTATTTTATTTACCAAGGTTTTAGCGCCTGATTCAAGGTTCAGCTTAAATCCATACATCGTAGCGGGAGAATAGAACACTATTCTCCTTTTTTATGACTTGGGTTGGCTATTTAGACACAAGATTGTCTGACAATGTCAAAGTATTCAGCGAAAAAAAGCCGTTTAATAGCAGCATAGCCCCAGTTAAAGGGCCAAACCAGTATCCATAAAAATAAAGACAGGAACGGTATGCCATTAGAACAAGCGCACAGTTTGTCTGAGCAGATTGCCAAGCACATTAGCGAACAGATTATTCGCGGTGAACTGGTCGAAGGCGAACGTATACAGGAGCTCAGGATTGCCTCGGAGCTTGATGTCAGTCGGGGTTCGGTTCGTGAAGCCCTGCTTTTGCTGGAACGCACCCAGCTGATTGAAATCTTTCCACGCCGTGGGGCGATTGTGTCGGAAATGTCAGCCTTGCAGGTGCGTGCCCTATTTGATATGACTTCTTTATTGCTTGGGCAGATGGTGCATCGAATGGCGGAAACCTGGCGCAGCCATGAAGCTGAGCGCATTCAGCTATTATTAGAGCAATTGGAAGCAGAAACTCGCCAAGGACACACTGAAAAGTTTTATGATCTGATCTTTCAGGGCATGGCCCAGCAGCATGAGATGGTGGGGAATCCTTATCTGATGCGCTACTATCAGGAACTGCTGCCATCTTTACGTCGGAGCTATTTTCTGACCCTGAATATTTCCAGACGCGAGTTACAGGAATCTTTTGACTTATTTAAACTGGTCACTGAAGCAATTTTGATACGAAAAAGCCATCAGGCCACTTTATTTATGGAAGATTTTTGTCGACACTTGCGCAACCTTGTGTTGGAATCTCTGACACGGATGAAACAAATTGAACTCGCGTGGGCCAGACGCTCACGACGTTAAATCAGGACATTATGCGTTTAAGCAGTTTAAAACTTTCAGGCTTTAAATCTTTTGCCGACAGTACCACTTTACATTTTAAAGATAATCGTACTGCGGTCGTGGGACCGAATGGTTGTGGTAAATCCAACGTCATTGATGCCATACGCTGGGTCATGGGCGAGTCCAGTGCACGCCAGTTGCGTGGTGGCAGCATGCAGGACGTCATCTTTACCGGAACTGCCAAGCGTAAACCGGTGGGCATGGCCAGTGTAGAACTGCGCTTTGACAATACCTATGGCAAGCTGGGCGGTGCTTATAATGCCTATAATGAACTGGCAGTACGCCGTCAGGTCAACCGCGATGGCAAGTCTGAATATTTTCTGAATGGCAGCAAATGCCGTCGTCGTGATATTACCGATATTTTCCTGGGTACTGGTCTTGGTCCGCGTTCCTATGCGATTATTGAACAGGGCATGATCAACCGTCTGGTCGATGCCAAGCCCGATGAAATGCGGGTCTATATTGAAGAAGCGGCTGGGGTATCGCGCTATCAGGCACGTCGCCGTGAAACCATGCTACATCTGGATCACACCACACAAAACCTGTCGCGTCTGGAAGATATCGCCTCTGAACTGAAATCTCAGCTAAAAACCCTGAAACGTCAGTCGGAAAGTGCGATTCAATATAAAGAACTGGAAGGGCAGATCCGTACCATCAAGATTGAAATTCTGTCTTTTCAATGTGAGCAAAGCCAGCGTTTACAGGAAGAATATACCCTTGAGATGAATACGCTCGGGGAAAACTTTAAGCTGGTGCGCTCCGAACTGACCACCGTTGAACATGATTTAGGCAGTACAAGTGAACTGTTTCAGCGTCTGATTCAGCAATCCACCCCTTTGCAAAGTGAATGGCAACAGGCCGAGAAAAAACTGGCTGAACTGGAAATGACCCTGCAACAAAAGCAGTCTCTGCTAGAGCAAAATTCCACCAGTCTGGTCAAACTGGAACAGCAAAAAGCCCAAACTAAAGAGCGTTTACAGTTGATTGAACTGCAACTCGATACTTTACAGCAGCAATTTGAAGATCAGCAGGCGCAGTTGCAGCAGCAAGATGGTCAGAGTCAGGCGCAAAGCCAAAACTTGACTGAGCTCAAAGCTCAACATAGTAATGTGGCAGCGCAATTTACCCAGATCAAAACCCAGGTCGAACAGCAGCAACAGCGTAAATTACAGATGTTGGCTCAAAGCGAGCAACTGGCAAAGAATATTGAGCGGATTGAACAGCAGAAACAGACGCTCCAACAGCAAAGTGCACAGATTCAGCAACAGGCGGAGCAAGATGAGCTGGAGCAGTATCAGGCAGACAAAGCCCAAGCTGAACAGCAAATCGCTGACTATGAAATTCAATTAACAGATTTAAAAACTCAATTCGAGCAGATTCAGGCAGAGCAGGCGACCCATCAGCAGCGCTTGATGCAGCTCAAATCTGAAATTCAGGTGCTTCATTCAGAAAAGAAAAACCTGAGTCAATTACTGACCAAAGCCAAGCCAAATGCCAAGAGTGATGCGGTACAGCTGATGCATGTACTTAAGCTCAATGATGCAGGCAAGGTACATGCCAGCCTGATCGAAAAGTTTCTGGCAAAATGGCTATCTGCCCAGATTTTGACAGAGGGCGAGCACTTCCTTGAAGATTGTGCGCGTCAGTTAAAGCAACAGGCTGTTCAGAATAAAATTCAGATTGCCAATACGATGTGTCTGGCCGATTGGATTGAATCTCCACATTATTCACTGTGGCAACAAGTCGCGGTCGTAGATACATTAGCGCAAGCATTGCCTCTTCAAACTGAGTTATTACAAGGCCAGACATTACTGAGTTTAGATGGCTACCATGTTGGTGCGGATTGGATGATTGCACTGGACTATGATGAAGCTAGTCAGGCCGGACAAGGTGCATTGAGTCATCGAATCCGTCTGGATGAAATCGAGCAGCAACTTGCAGAACTTGAACCTAAGTTTATGCAGTTGGAGCAGCAGTTACCTGAACTCACCGATCAGGTTAAAGCTTTGCAAAGCCGGATTCAAATCATCAGTGAGCAGCACAAGCATACCCAAAAGCAGCTGCAGCAACTCGATGTCAATATTGCCAAAGTACAAAGTAGTGCTCAGGCTTTCGCATTGCAAAAGCAGCAATTACAGCATCAGTTACAACAACTGGATGAGCAGCTTGAAGAAGATGCCATGCAGAAAGATGATCTGGAAATTGATCTGCATGCCTTGAATATCAAACTGGAACAGGCGCTACCAAATTATAAAACCCTGCAATTCCAGCTAGAAGAATTGAGTGCTCAGCTGGATGACTCACAGCAGCTCAATCAGCAAGCGCAGCAGGAACTGGAAGTGTTGCGCCGGCAAAATGTGCAAAGCCAGCAGCAGATTGAATTACTGGAAAAAGATCAGGTTTTCCTAAAAGAACAGTCTCAGCAAATTACTGCACAAATCGAACAAGCCAAAAAGTTTGTCGATCCGGTACAGTTGGAATTACCTGCTTTACAGAGCCAGTTCAATGAACAGGCGCAGATCACTGAAAAGCTGCAAAAAACCTGGGCCGACTGGCAGGTTGAATTAAATCAGGTGCAGAGCAAACAGCAGCAGCTGACCGAACAGCGTCACAGCTTCCAGCAGCAGGATGAAAAACTCCGCACTACACTGGAAGAAAAACGTCTGGCCTGGCAGGCTGCCAAATCTGATTTGCAGCATTATTCTGAACAACTGAAAGAGTTGAATAGTGAAGTAATTTCCGGACTCGATATTGATGTTAAAGCACATCAGGCGAAACTGGAAAAAGCTCAGGCTCAGTTTGATAAACTCGGTGCAGTCAATCTGGCGGCTTCTGAAGAATATGAAGAAGTATCAAAACGTTATGAGGAACTGAGTCACCAGATGCAGGATCTGGAAAATACGGTTGAACAGCTACAGGCTGCGATGAAGAGTATTGATCAGGAAACCCGTAAACTGTTTATGCACACGTTTGACCAGGTCAATGCTGAACTGCAAAACCTGTTCCCGAAAGTGTTTGAAGGCGGTGAGGCGAGTTTAAGCCTTGAAGATGGCTGGCAGTCGGGTGTAAAACTCATGGCCCGACCACCAGGTAAGCGAAACAGCTCATTGGCCTTACTCTCGGGTGGAGAAAAGGCTTTAACTGCATTAGCATTGGTATTCGCGATTTTTCGCTTAAATCCGGCACCATTTTGCGTACTGGATGAAGTCGATGCACCGCTGGATGATGCCAATGTGGGACGCTTTTGTAATTTAGTCAAAGAGCTTTCTGAACACGTGCAATTTATTTATATTACCCATAACAAACTTGCAATGATGATGGCGACTGATCTTTTAGGTGTAACCATGCCTGAACCGGGAACATCAAAATTAGTGACAGTTAATTTGGAACAGGCAAAAGAATACGGCCTAGCTGCGGAGGTATAATATGGAAATCACCACCATTATCGGGATTGTTATCGCAATTGTGATTATGCTGTTTGGTATAAGAATGCTGTTCAAAAAACCTGTAGAGGCTGTACCTTCACTGGATGCCAACCTGCATATCGACCCGGATAGCCAGACACCGATCATTCCAAGGCATGTACGTTCTCAGTTGGCACAACAGGATGTCGAATCTGATCGTATCGAGCCAAGCTTGGGTATAGATGAACCGGCTCCTGAAAAGCCTTCCGCCTTTCGCAAGGCTGAATCAACTCCGGTTGAGCCAAAAGCAGTCGAAACTCCTGTAGCTGCCCCGTCAACAGAAGCTGAAGTAGTGAAAAAGTCGGTAGTCACGGCAGCAGATGTTCAACAGGTAGAAGCGGAACAGAAGAATAGCCAGATTGAAACCAAGGAAGAAATGCCTGAATTCAGCCTGAACAGCAACATCGAAAAAGCAGAAATTTCTGAATTTAATGATGAAAGTAGTATTCTGGATGCACATCTGCATGAGCAAAAAATAGTGGATGAAGAAAGTGCTTTGTCCAATGCTGAAACCATTATTTCTTTGCATATCTATCCGCAAGGCCGTGTACTTTCGGGTGATAAAACCTTGAAGGTTTTATTGAAATATGGCCTGCGTTATGGTGAGTTGGCCTGTTTCCACCGTTATAGTGAAGATGGTTCAAAACTGCTGTTTTCGGTATTGCAAATGACCGATACCGGAATGGAAGGCTTTGATCTGGAAACCTTATCAACGCAGGAAGTGAAAGGTTTGGCATTCTTCCTGGCTTTACCGCATAGCGATGTACAAAATGCGTTTGATACCATGGACAGTATTTCACGTCTGATTGCCCGTGAAGTGGACGGTCTGGTCTATGACCAGAATCAACAGGAATTTACTCCACAATTACGTGAATTCTGGCGCCATCAGGCAATTGATTATCGTGCTGGACAAGGGACGGAAGTTTAAGGCTGCTTTGTTCAATCTCCAAGTTGAATCTGTAGACTGCAATTTTTATAATAGCCAAAAGCTGAATATTCTACAGGGCGGATTTTCCGCCCTTTTTTATGGTGAAATTATGACCCAAGATGCCACTGTCATTGCGCAAATGCGTCAACTGATTCAACTGCTTGCCAAGCATAACCATGCTTATTATGTGATGGATCAACCGAGCATTGAAGACAGTGAATATGATCAGCTCTTTCATCAGCTCAAAGCCTTAGAACAACAATATCCTGACCTGATCCAGTCCGATAGCCCGACAGATAAAGTGGGTGGGCAGGCGCTTTCAAAATTTGTGACCGTAACACACGCCGTGCCGATGCTGTCATTAGGCAATGTCTTTAATCAGGAAGATCTGCTGGCTTTTGCCCGCCGTATTGAAGAACGTTTGCCAAATCAAAAAATTGAATATGATGTTGAACTGAAATTTGATGGTCTGGCCATTTCACTCTGGTATGAGCATGGCGTATTGACGCGTGGAGTGACGCGCGGCGATGGAGAAACCGGTGAAGACATCACCCAGAATGTCAGAACCATTCGCAACCTGCCGAAACTTTTATCTCCGGTGAATGGTATCATTCCCGATTTGCTGGAAGTACGCGGCGAAGTGCTAATGCCGAAATCCGGTTTTGAAAAATTGAACGCTGCCAATGCTGCCAAAGGTGAAAAGACCTTTGCCAATCCGCGTAATGCTGCGGCAGGAAGTTTGCGTCAGCTGGATCCGAACATTGCTGCCTCGCGGCCATTGGCTTTTTATGCTTATGGGATTGCACAGTGTGTACCGCATCATGGTCAAACCACCATGTCTGCCAGTCTGGAATGGTTACATCAGTTCGGTTTTGCGGTTGGCGAGCGTCACTTTATCTGTGACAGTATTCAGGACGTGCAAAAGGTCTATGAACAGATTATTGATGAGCGTGCCAGCCTCAGTGTTGAAATCGATGGTATGGTGATCAAGGTCAATGACCTAAAACAGCAGCAACAACTTGGTTTCCTGAGCCGTGAACCTCGTTGGGCCACCGCCTATAAATTTCCGGCAGTGGCTGCACTGACCACAGTAGAAAATATTAATTGGCAAGTCGGTCGTACTGGAACATTAACGCCGGTTGCGCGTTTAAATCCAGTCGCTGTCGGCGGAGTAACAGTATCTAATGTAACCCTGCACAATATTGGCGAAATTCACCGTCTGGATGTACGTATTGGTGATACCGTCAGTGTTTATCGTAGTGGCGATGTAATTCCTAAGGTGGAAAAAGTCTGGCCGGAATTTCGCCCGGTTGATGCAGTCGAAGTGCATTTACCTGAGCAATGCCCAGTCTGTGATTCACCCGTGGTCATGCCGGAAGGCGAAGCCTTGGCACGGTGTTCGGGTGGGCTGTATTGTGCCGCGCAGCGTATTGAGGCCATTCGTCACTTTGTTTCGCGTAAAGCTATGGATATCGAAGGGCTGGGTGATCGCTGGGTAGAGTCACTGCTACATCTAAATCTTTTAAAAGATGTCTCAGATATTTACCATCTGCATGAACATCGTGAGACTTTGCTCGGTATTGAAAAGATGGGCGCCAAATCGGTTCAGAATCTTTTGGATGCCATTGAAAACAGTAAAAAGACCACACTGGCTGCTTTTATCTATGCACTCGGTATTCGTGGGGTGGGTGAAACTACGGCGCGGATGCTGGCCAATACTTTCCAGACGCTGGATGCCTTGCGTCAGGCCGATCTGGAGGCTTTAAAGAAAACTCCGGATGTAGGTGATATCACTGCGGAATGGATTCTGGATTTCTTTCAGGCACCGCATAATCTGGAAGTTCTGGATCGTTTACTGGCTGCCGGTATTCACTGGGATGCACCGATCGCACCGACTCGTCAGCCGTTAAACGGCGAAAGCTGGGTGGTCACCGGGACTTTAAGCAGTATGGGACGAGATGATGCAACCCAGTTATTGCAAGCCTTAGGTGCACGAGTCAGTGGCAGTGTATCCAGCAAAACCAAATGTGTGGTTGCGGGTGAAAAAGCTGGCTCAAAACTGGATAAAGCAGAAAAACTTGGTATTCCAGTGATCAATGAACAACAGTTTATTGGCTTGATGCAAGACTATGGTCAGCTTGAAGCCTAAATCTCTGCACATTTCATGAAAGAATAAGAGTTAAAAAAGCCACCTTCGGGTGGCTTTTTGCATAAAAAGATTAAGGAATATATTTTTTCACAACACCATCATCGAGTAGCTGCTGGAAATGTTCAACCAGACTTTCTTTCACCGGACGATACTCAATGCCGAGCTCATTTTTACTTTTCTGGGCATTAAAGAAAATTGGATAACCCATATTTAGCTCTACAAATTTGCGGCTAAAACCTGCTACAGGCCCGAACAGTTTGAAAGCTGCCTTCGGCAATTGATTGCGTGGGAACGGAAATTTATTACCAAAATGCGCCCGCAGAATTTGGCCCATTTCCAGCAGGCTCAAGCTTTCACTGCAAATGATATAACGGCCATGCGCTTGCGGATTAAACGCAGCACGGATATGCGCTTCAGCGACATCCTGAACATCGACCACGCCATTCCACATCGGTGGAACGCCAAGCAGGGTCATGCCGTTGGCAAACTGTTGCAGGACTTCCACACTGCCGGATTGGGTATTTGGGGTTAAGGATTGACCAAAAACCAGTGCAGGATTGATACAGACCAGATCCCAGCGATCCTGTGCTTCAGCCATTTCCCAGGCTTTACGCTCTGCCATGACTTTGGAATAAGGATAAGGCTGATGCGTGGCCGAACTGGTGGTATTCCAGCATGATTCATCAAAACTGTTATTCTCAGTTTGTAGAATATCAATGGCATCGCCATAAGTGGATGCGATACTCGATGTGACGATTACGCGTTTCACTGATTCAGTCTGATTGACACTATTCAGTACATTTTCAGTGCCTAATACCGCAGGTTCGATAATATCTTTGACTGCATCTTTATAGTTGGTGACCACAAAAGGTGAGGCCATATGAAAAACAATTTCACAGCCTTGCATCGCCTGATCAAAAGAACCCGGGCTTAATAAATTGGCCTGAAATAACTTGAGAGTTCCCGGAGTGCTGTCGGCAATTTTTTCTAAATGGGCAAAGCTCTTACTTTTATTCAGGTCGCGCACCGTGGCATGTACGGTATAGCCTTGCGTGAGTAATTTCTGGATGACCCAGCTGGCAATATAACCCGATGCACCGGTAACCAGAACCGGCGATATTGTTTGTGGATGTGTCATATCGGAACCGTTGTTGTTTTAAATTTGTGTGAATGATAAGCGAAATTCAAGCATGAAGTACGCCAATGCAGTGATGTTTATACAAAAAGAATGAATCTCTCTGGTCAAAATTAAGATTTACAAATTTTAACGCATGTGTTTATTCGCCGGTTTTAGGTTATTGCCAAGCGTAATGAAAATGCAAAGTGTTGTTTTATAAATGGGATTTCATTAAGAACGAAGTGTAAATGCAAGTACTTCTCATTTTAATTATATAAAAATCAAATATTTAACCATGGTTAAGCTTTGCAAATTCAATTGCTTTTCGCCATAATAGCAAAATACAGGTAGGGAGTTATTCAAATGCGCGGAAATCCAGAAGTCGTAGATTATTTAAATATGTTGATCGGTGGCGAACTGGCTGCTCGTGACCAATACTTGATTCACTCTCGTATGTATGAAGATTGGGGATTGACCAAAATCTTTGAACGTATCGATCACGAAATGCAGGAAGAGTCCCAGCATGCGGATGCGATTATCCGTCGTGTTCTGTTCCTAGAAGGAACGCCAAACATGCAGCGCGATGACGTTGAGATTGGCGACGATGTGGTGAGCTGCCTGAAAGCCGATCTAAAACTTGAATATCATGTGCGGGAAAAACTGGCGCAGGGCATCAAGTTATGCGAAGAAAAAGGCGACTATATCAGCCGTGATATGTTACGCCAGCAAATGTCGGATACCGAAGAAGACCATACTTACTGGTTAGAAAAACAATTGCGTTTAATCGAACTGATTGGTCTGCAAAATTATATTCAGTCACAGATGTAAAACCGGATGAATAAAAAACCCAGCATCTGCTGGGTTTTTTGTATGTTGAAAATGCTTAGTTGTTGTTACTCATAATGCCAATTTTTTTGACTTCCAGCCGTTGAGCCGCCGCCATGACCATCGCAATATGCTTGTATTCAGTGGCGCGATCCGCCTTGATTTTAATCTGATCCTGATCCGCTTTTCTCGCAACTGTCTGAAAGAGAACTTCCAGAGCTTGAGGGCTTGCTACCGGCTGTTCATTCCAGAAAATCTTGCCTTGTGCATCCAGACGTAATTCCACCAGCTCAGGCGGTTTTTCATCGGTTACAGGAGGCGTTCCATTCGGTAGGTCAATATTAATCGAGTTATTTGGCAAAGGAATCGTGATAATAAACATAATCAGCAAGACCAGCATGACATCAATCAGTGGCGTCATGTTGACATCTAACATCACATCATCGTCTTGATTTGAACCAACATTCATACCCATAAACTTAATCCTTCTTTGTGCTTAAGGTGTAGCGGGCGGAGTGGTGACAAAAGCAATTTTGCCGATACCGGCCTGTTGGGTGGTACTAATCACCTGATCAATTGCTTCATAAGGTGTTAACTGATCACCACGAATATGCACTTCAGGCTGCGGACGTTTCTGTGCTTCTGCCTGTAAACGGCTCAGTAAAACTGTTTTATCTGCAATATAAATTTCGTTCCAGAAAATATCGCCGGTTTTATTGACGGCCAGCTGAACATTTTCTGGCTTGGTTTCATACGGGACATTACGTTCTTCTGGCAGATCGACTGGTACGGTATGAATGGCAACCGGTACAGTAATCAGGAAGATAATGAGCAGAACCAGCATAATATCAACCAAAGGTGTGGTATTAATGGTTCCAATTACCTCATCATCGCTGTCGTTTGAATTGACCATCATTCCCATGGCTGATACCTCACTCTTACTTCACGTCACGATTAACAGGATTATTGGTCGTAATTTCGCCGCTGAGTAATACTGCGTGTAAATCAGAACCAAAGGTACGTACTTCTTCCATGACCGCTTTATTACGGCGAGTCAACCAGTTGTAGCCGAGTACCGCAGGAACTGCGACTGCCAGACCGATCGCTGTCATGATCAGTGCTTCACCCACTGGACCTGCTACTTTATCAATCGAAGCCTGACCAGAAACACCAATCGCGGTAAGTGCGTGATAGATACCCCAAACCGTACCAAACAGGCCAACAAAGGGCGCAGTAGAACCTACTGTCGCAAGGAAGGCCAGGCCACCACTCAGATGGTTCTGGATTTTGTCGATTGCACGGGAAATCGAAATGGTGACCCAGGTATTGAAATCAATACGCTCAAGTAATGTGCCACCATGATTTTTGGTTGACTTGATACCTTTTTCCGCAATAAAACGGTAGACGCTGGCTTCATCCAGATTCTCGGTTGCATTATCTAGAGAAGATGATTCCCAGAATTGGTGTTCAGCTTCCTTGGCTTGCTTACGGATCTTACTTTGCTGTAAACATTTGCTGATCATGATGTACCAGGTACCGATCGACATGACCACCAGAATAAACAAAGTGATTTTAGAAACAATATCACCTTCTTTCCACATGGCTTCTAGGCCATAAGGATTGTATCCAGCTTTTTCATCGCTAGCTTCAGCAGGCAGTGGTGGCGGGGTCGGTGTAGCCGCTGTTGCAGGTGTTGTTACCACTGTTTCAGTGACAGCACTGGTATTGGGGGTAGCGGACTGTTCTGCAAAAACTGTTTGCAGAGGTAATAAAGTGCTCATGGCAATTACACCAGCAGCAGTCATATTTTTTAAAGGTTTTAGTGATTTTTTCATCATGGATCTCCTGATTTTTTTCTTTATCTGTTGTATCTGTTAGTCAAGGACAAATTCATATGGAATGTCATACCAAGATTCTTGCGGTTCGCCATTTTTCATTGCCGGCTTGAAAGTACATAAGCTGAAGGCCTTGGATGCTGCACGATCCAGCGCACGACTACCGCTCGACTTTTTCACTTTGGCATCCTGGACCTTGCCGGTGGTATTTACATATACAGAGATCAAGACTTCACCTTGTTCTTCATTCATCAGTGCATCACGTGGATAGTCTGGGCGTTTACAACCTGCTTCACCTTGTGAAACACCACGAGTTACGCCAGCGGGTGGAGGAGCTGGGGCTGGAGCGGCTGCGACTACTGGAGCCGGTGCTGCTACCGGACTTGGTGAAGGACTCGCTGCAACGGGAGTAGGTACTGCAACAGTTGTCGGTTGGGTTGGTGTTGGAAGTGTTTTCTGTACAGGAACGACTTTTTCAACCGGTTTCACCTCAGGCACTTGTGCTACTTTTTCCACGATTTTTGGTGGTTCAGGTGGTGTTTCTTTTGGTGGCTCAGGTTCAGGCGGCTTAATATCTTGAATAATCATTAGCTCAACTGGCTGTTCCGTTGGTTTAATAATGTCTTTTGCCATACCAGCCATGAGTACCAGGCCAACCAGGATATGCAAAAAAACAACGACCCCAATACCAGTCAGTTTTTTGGCGGAGTTTTTTTCTAAGTCTTCAAACTTTGTGCCCATCATGACTCCTAGAATTTAAGACAAACAGGAAATAGTGCACTGATGAGAAAATTTTTTTAGTTACAGGCAGCATTATTTTTTGTTTGGCTAAAATTAAACGGGGAAAACCGCAAACACCGCTTGGCAGCAGTGTTTGCGAAGTAATTAATTAAAAGAATTTATAAGTACCACGTAGGAAGTAGGTACGGCCCATTGGATCACCGTGACGAGGGTCATAGCCATATTGAGCATTGTTGGTTGCATCAGAAGCAGGTGGTTCTGCATCAAACATGTTGCGAATACCTGCAGTTAGCTCTAAATTCTTGAATCCGCTATAGGTGCCTGCAAAGTTATAAAGCGTATAGGCACTTACATCACGTTCTTGAGAAAAGTCTTCATAACCACGGATATATTGTTGTTCTAGTCTCATTTTCCAGTCTTCATAAGACCAGTTGATATTGGCAATATGTCTCCAGCGGACGACTGCAGGATCATCATAGATGCCGACGAGCCCTTCCCATTCACCGTTTGGTTCTTCTTGCTCATCCATTTTGATGACATAGGTACCATCAATCCCAAAACCAAAACGGCCTGTTGCTGTCATTGGGCTTAAGTAGTTCAGGCTGAGGTCAATCCCTTCAGTTTTTAATCCACCCATATTTTGTAGAGTTGTATTTAAATACTGGATACGACCATCTGGAGCGTAAACGATCAGATTGCCATAGCGATCAAGGTCATTAAAAATGTCATTAGGAGTAACTGAGCTGACTAAACCTTCAATGTCAATATTGTAGTAATCAGCGGTGAATACCAGATTCTTGATTGGTTCATATACGAATCCGGCTGTAAAAGAGGTTGATTCTTCTGGCTGTAAGTCTGGGTTACCACCTTGTTTACGCTTGAACTGCATACCACATTGGTCTGCAAATTGGGTGCTGGTCGGTTGACCGTTAGCATCACAAAAACGTGGGTTATTGAAGTTAGTGCTAGTATTGGTTTCACTTTGTAAAGAGTTGATTTCCCACATACTTGGGGCACGGAATCCAGTGCTATAAGAGCTACGGAACATCAGTTCTTTCAGTGGTTCCCAACGTAGAGATACTTTTGGATTGAAAGTGTCACCAAAGTCACTATAGTCATCATAACGTGCTGCAAGTTGAGCTTCTAAACTCGGCAAGATCGGAATGTGCAATTCTGTAAATACTGCAGTAATATCGCGGTCACCGGAGCTTGAAGGCTTGTCCGGGTCAATACCACTTCCTGGAACCTGGCGAACAAGATCAGCATTCACTTTGGCTTCCCAGTCCTGGGTTGTAAAGCTTCCGCCTAATGCAAATCCAACTTCACCTGCAGGAAGTTCATAGATCGGACGGCTGACAGTGAAATCTACAGTGGTAGAATCCAGGCTTGCCATATTTGTAGGACCAACTGCATCAAAGGTTGACCATTTTCCAGCATCTGCAGCTGCCTGAGGACCAAATGGGTTTAATGTGCCATCATTGAGCGCAGCTTGAACTTGGCTCTGGTTCAGATAGCCACTTACGAAATTGTCGGTTGCTTCACCTTTGGCATAGGTTACGCCACCATTTAGATCCCAACCTGCAACTTCACCTTCAATCCCGACAAAGAACCGGTTTGATTCATTCACTGATTGAGAAACACGGTTACCTGACTGTGAACGTAAAAAAAGTGGGACTCTTGAATCTGCAAGACCCGCAATACCTGGGGTAATACCTTGGCCAGGGTAATATTTGCTGGTATTTGGAATAGAAAGGGTTCCAGCCCATACATCTGGAGCAATTGAAGTTGTCACTTCACTTTCGGTATAAATATATTCAGCAACGGCATTTAATGAATCGGTTAATTTGAATGTACCTTTGGCTAAAGCAGAAAAGGTTTCTTCATCTGGGGTAATGCCAATAAGTGCTTGAGTATTTAACAGGCAGCGACTACCTGAGATAAACATATTCGGGGCATTATTACAGTTCTGATTGATATAAGGGTTAACGATGCCTAGACTTGAAGATTGCAAGTTAGCAGGAAAGCCCGAACCGGAACCAATCGCCATGTTGAGTTCAGGAATCAAACCACCACGACGGCTGACTTTACGATCTTTGGCCATGATCATGTCAGAAGTACGATAATCGACTACACCGTAAACGTTGAAACCTTGTTCATCCAGATCACCATAACCACCGAAAATAGAGACATCATATTTGTCGCCATTTTTTTCTTCAGGTGCTTGCAGTCCACCAGAAATACCAAAACCTTGGTATTCTTTTTTGATAATAAAGTTAATTACCCCAGCAATTGCATCAGCACCATAAACCGCAGAAGCGCCATCGCGCAGAATCTCGATTCGCTCAACCATCGCGAGTGGAATAATATTCAGGTTGACTTCAGAAGTACTAAATGGGCTATTCGCCAAACGACGCCCATTTAATAAAACTAAGGTCTTATCAGTACCAATCCCACGCAGGTTGGCAGAAGAACCTGAAGTATTACTTTTACCAATATTTTGAGAAACAGCAAAACCAGCTTGGTTAGCACTTACTTTATTAATTGCTTCTTCAACCGTGGTGACCCCCTGATTCACCAGATCTTCGACTTTAAGCACAGTAATAGGAGATGCACTTTGTGCAGCTACTCCTTTAATAGATGAACCTGTCACTGTCACTTTTTGAACCTTGGTAGGTTGAGCGGCAGAGTTTTCTGGTTCATCAGCTGCATGTGCCAAAGACAAGCACATCATACTTAAGGTAAGCGTACTTAACTTGAGTATTGTCTTGCCAACTGTTGGAGCCCCCATAGATCCGACTAGTTTGTTTATTTTCATCGTAATTTTCACCCTTTTGTTATGTGAAGTAGTGCTGGGAGGACTTAAGCAAAGCGAATGCCAACTTATAAATTATTAATTTTAAAAAATATTAAGTGATTGAAAAAATTATATTTAATTTGATTTTTTTGGAGATTTACTAAGTTTTGATGAAGAAAAATTAAGAGAGTGGGGTTTAAAATCTGAAGAAAGTCTCTATAGGAAACCATGAGAAAGTAAAAAATAAATATTTAATGAATAAGAAAGGAATCTAAAACTGAAAGAGAAATTGAATAAAGTTTAATCATGGTGCATAATTTTTACATAAAATATATAATATTTTTTTAAAATAAATTATTTATAATACAAGTACTTGTGTTTATTTATTGTTTACCTAAAGGTATACAATAGTGCAATAAGATGAAACAGGGTTGAGTTATTTTTGTGCAGACTAGGCTTGGAGCTAGATTTTAAGAATAAATATTAAATTAATGATTCATGGAAAATATTATGTTATTGATAATGTTTTAAATGATTAATAAAAATAAGCTTTTTTGAGTTAATAACAGGAAAAAATCGTTATTTTTCGAGGATGGCATGAAATTCGCTTTGTTCATTTTATTCCATCTGTCCAGCTTTGACCCATCCATTGAAGCAAATATGGGATGATGTGTTAAAGACTTCCTATAGCAATAAAACTTCAAGATCAAGAATAGGTACAAATTTGAAATCAGCACTTTTCAGCATGACAATTTTGGCCTTGGCCATGACTACGGGGCAAGCCTCTTGGGCAAAATCATCTGCACATCCGGATAAAGTTTTAAACTTGGCTTTCGAAGCACCTGATGATGGTTTTGATATGGTCAAAACCTATAATTTTTATAGTGGTAGCGTTGCTGAAGCCATTTTTGAACCTTTATTGCGTTATGACTATCTGGCGCGGCCGGCAATTCTGGTACCAAATACCGCCGAATCCTTACCCAAGGTTGAACAGGATGGCAAAGTCTATACCTTTAAAATCAAGCCAGGAATTTATTTTAGTCCTGATCCTGTATTTCAGGGCAAGAAGCGTGAACTGGTGGCACGTGATTATATCTACTCCATGCAAAGGATCATGGATCCCACAAATCATTCTCCGTCTTTTTCTTTTATTGAGGGAAAAATTCTTGGGGCAGATCAGGTCATCCAGCAGGCTAAAAAAACTGGCAAGTTCAACTACGATGCGCCTATTCCCGGTTTAAAAGCACTAGATAAATATACTTTACAAATCACCTTGACCCGTTCCGATCTGAATTTTCCATATATTCTGGCCTATGTTGCTTTTAGTGGTACCGCACGGGAAGCGATCGAACATTATGGTCATCGGACAGGTCAGCATCCGGTTGGAACAGGGGCGTATCAGTTACACAAATATGTGCCGCGTAGCCGTATTGAACTGACTGCCAACCCGAATTATCGCGGTTTTGTCTGGAACTTTAAGGGCGATGGTTCCGAATGGGATCAACGTATTGTCAAAGCCATGCAAGGCAAGCAGATGCCGCAAATTGGCAAGGTCAAAATCAGTATTATTGAAGAAGAACAGTCTCGCTGGCTGGCTTTAAAGTCTGGACAACTGGACTATGACAAACTCACTGCGAGCGGTGCCGAACAGGCACTGGAAAATAAGCAGCTGAAAAGTGAATACAAGAAAAAAGGCATCCTGCATTATCCGAATAAAGAACCGGAAATTACCTATACCATCATGAATATGCGTGATCCGTTAATTGGTGGAAATTCACTGGAAAAAATTGCCTTACGTCGTGCTCTCGCCTTGTCCTATAACCAGAAAGAAGCTATCCAGCAGTTGTACAAAGGTCATGCCGATAAAGCTGAAATGATTTTGCCAGAGGGAGTGGGGGGACATGATCCGAAGTATAAAAGCAGTATTGCTTATAACCCATTACTGGCCAATAAACTGCTTGACCGCTTTGGCTATAAGAAAGGCGCTGATGGTTACCGCACCTTGCCTGATGGCAAGCCTTTGACACTAAAAATGAATTCAACCAGCTCAAGCTCTTCGGTGATTTCTGCAGAATTATGGAAAAAGAATCTGGATGCGATCGGGGTACGAATTGAGTTCAAGGTCAGTAATTTTGCTGACAATTTAAAAGAAGCCACCCAATGCAAACATATGATGTGGGGAGGAGCCTGGATTGCGGACTATCCGGAAGGGGAAAACTTTGCCCAGTTACTGTATGGGCCAAATGCGCAGCAAGGCAACCTGAGTTGCTATACCTCAAAAGCCTATGACGCGTTGTACCAGACCGCGATGAAGCTGCCGCCGCAGCAGCGGACGCCATATTATGAGCAGATGAACCGTCAGATGGAAGCCGATAATCCATGGATTCTGCACAATACCCGTATACGTAACTGGTTGATTCATCCGCATGTACAGGGCTTTAAGGCTCATCCGGTGACCAGAGCAGTTTGGCAATATATGGATATTGAACCTGTTAAAAAATAACCTGAGAAGATTAAGAACCAGTATGAATGTGAATAAAAATACTTTAAAAAAACTGGCCAATGGGGTGCTAATGGCCGGTTTGATGATGGCAGGGAGTGCACCGACATGGGCCAGCAATCCTGCCAACCCGAATAAGGTTTTAAAAACAGTATTTCTGGCAGCTGAAACCGGTTTTGATCCGGGTTATATCCATGACCGTTATTCAGCCAAGATTAATGCCGCGATTTTTGAGACCTTATTTACCTATGATTATCTGGCCTCGCCGGCAAAATTAGTGCCATTGACTGCAGTCAGTCTGCCTCAAGTGAGTGCGGATGGCCTGACTTATACCATCAAAATCAAAAAGGGTATTTACTTTGCCGATGATCCGGTCTTCGGCGGTAAAAAACGTGAACTGACCTCGTATGACTATGCCTATAGCTTGAAACGTCTACTGGACCCAAAGCTGCATTCACCGAACAGCTGGTTGCTGGATGGCCGAATTAAGGGGCTGGACGCATGGATGGCCCTAACCAAAAAAAATGGCAAAGCCTATGAAAATCCGTTTGAAGGTATTCAGACCCCAGACCGCTATACCTTGGTCTTAAAGCTGAATAATCCGGATCAGAACTTTCCGATGTTGCTAGCACATGGGCCGGCCGCTGCGGTAGCTCGTGAAGTGATTGAAAAATATAAAGACAAGGCGGGTTGGGTCATGAATAGGCCAGTGGGAACTGGTCCTTATGTGCTTAGCCGCTGGACACCAGGCTCACGGATTATCTTAAAACCAAATCCAGCTTATCGTGGTTTTGTCTGGGACTTTAAAGCCAGTGGTGCAGAAGATCATGCCATTGTAAAAGCCATGCAGGGCAAAAAAATGCCTCAAATCGGCACTATTGATGTGCGTGTTATTGAAGAAGCGCAATCCCGGATGCTGGCATTTAAGAAGAATGAACTGGACCTGCTCGAAATTGAGGGCGATATCGTCGTACAAGCCCTCGATGGTGATAAATTAAAGCCTGAGCTGGCCCAGCAGGGAGTGAAGCTGTCACGTATTTTAGAGCCCTCCATTAGTTACCATTACTGGAATATGCAAAACCCGGTCGTGGGTGGTTTCGCACCAGAAAAAATTGCCTTACGTCGTGCCATGGCGATGGCATTTTCTGTAGAAAATATGATCAATGTATTACTTAAGGGAGATGGCGCAAAACTGCATATGCCTATTCCCCCAGGAGTAGCAGGCTATTCACCGTCCTATAAAAGCAGTATTCCCTATTCAGTCAAAGCAGCCAACATGTTGCTCGACCGCTATAACTACAAGATCGGTGCAGATGGCTGGCGAAAGACGCCTGAAGGTAAACCTCTGGTGATTGAACTGATTACTGGGAATACCAGTCGGGGCCAGCAGCAGGGTGAATTCTGGAAAAAGACCCTGGACAGTATCCATATTCAGCTGACCAGTAAGGCCATGCCATTCGCTGAAGGCATCAAGCTGGAAAAGCAATGTAAAACCATGTTTAAGAGTTCTGCATGGATTGCCGATTATCCGGATGCTGACAACTTTATGCAGTTGTTCTATGGCAAGAATGTCAATGTCACCAACAATGCCTGTTTCAAGCATCCTGAATTCGACCGTCTATACGAACAAACCCAGAGCATGCCGCCTGGACCGGAGCGTGATCTGCTCTACCGCAAAATGACCCGAATTCTAGAAGTCAACATGCCGACCCTGATGCTCTATAGCACCTACCGTAACGCTTTGACCCAACCCCAAATTATTGGACATAAGTCCCATCCGATTCTGTCTTCAGAATGGATGTATATCGATATTAATACGAAAAAGTAAGAAAAAATCTGGAGATGAATATGAAATCAAAATCTTTAAAATTAAGTACCTTATGTTTAATGATGATGGGGGGATATCAAGGTGTAGCGGCAGATACCCAAGTACAGCTGCTGCCATTATTCAAGGCTGCAGAAATTCCGTCTTTATGTGATGCCAGTCTGGCCTCCATGCAAAAAGATATCCAGATATTTGAAAATAAGAAAATTAAAAATAAAGCCAAGGCAGGGCCTTATCTGGCTGAATGGGATGAGTTGCATGCCAAAGCCCGGGATTTCGGTGCAGCAGTAGGGCTGTACAGTAATGTCGATCCGGATCCTGTATTGCGTCAGGCAGCCGATGACTGTGAACTTAAAATCAGCAAATACCAGACCACCCTGTATCAGAATCCGAAACTGTATGGACAGTTCAAAAAACTGAAAGCCAGTGATCCGATTGATCAGAAATTTTTAGAAGATATTCTGGAGCAGTTTGAAAACACCGGGGTACAACTCAGTACAGAAAAACAGAAACGATTGAAAGAAATTATTGAAGAAAGTACCAAACTGGGACAGGACTTTTCCAAAAATGTGCGGGATAACCCTGAAAAGGTTGAATTTACTCCAGCTGAAATGAAAGGCCTGCCAGAAAGTTACATCGCAAATTTAAAGAAAAATGAAAAGGGTGATTATCTGCTTGGCTTTGATTATCCGGAATATCAGCCTTTTATGGAGCTGGCAGAAAATGATGAAGCACGCAAACGCTACCAGACCGCTTACACGCGTCGCGGGACCGAACAAAACCTGCAATTCATGAAAAAGGCCATTGATCTGCGTTATGAAATGGCACAACTTTTTGACAAGGAAAGCTATGCCCATTCTGCACTTGAATTCCGCATGGCCAAAACTCCGGAAGCAGTGAAAGGTTTTCTGGATGAGGTTTATGCCAAAGTTGCACCTCTAGAAAAGCAGGATGTAGAACAATTACGCCAGTTCAAGGCTGAAACTTTAAAAGTTCCACTAGAGAAAGCAGAAATTACACGCTGGAATCAGGGTTACTGGAGTGAAAAACTGCGTCAGGCCAAATACAAGGTAGACCAGGAAAAATTGCGGGATTATTTCCCGACAGAAGCATCGCAAAAATGGTTATTCGCTATTTCTTCGGAACTCTATGGCATTGAGTTCAAGCCGGTGAAAGTTAAGGCCTGGCATGATGAAGTGGAATATTATGCGGTACATGACAAAGCTACGGGCGAATTTCTGGGCGGATTATATGTCGATAAATACCCGCGTGAAGGCAAATATGGGCATGCAGCTGTCTGGGGAGCTTATGGCGGCAGTACCCTGAATCAGCGTCGTCCGGTATCGGTACTGGTGACCAATTTTAACCGTAAGGGCTTGAACAGCAACGAACTGGAAACCTTTGTGCATGAAATGGGTCATGCCTTGCACGGGATTCTATCGAAAACCCGCTATACAGAACAATCTGGTACTTCGGTAGAGCGTGACTTTGTTGAAGCGCCGTCACAGATGTACGAAGAGTGGGCACGTCGTCTGGAAACCTTGTCAAAAGTAGCAGATTACTGTGAGCCAGCATGTCCTCGGGTGGATGCTGCCATGACCGAGCGCTTAAAGAATGTGAAGAATTACGGCCGAGGCCTGCATTATGCCCGTCAGGCTTTATATGCCCAATATGATATGGCCTTGCATGGTAAAGATGCAAAAAACATTGAGCCTTTAAAACTCTGGCAGGATATGGAAGGTAAAACTGCCTTGGGTTATGTTAACGGTCAGCAGTTCCCGGGACAGTTCGGGCATCTGATGGGCGGCTATCAGGCAGGTTACTATAGCTATATGTGGTCTGAGGTCATTGCCCTGGATATGCTTTCTTCCTTTGGCGATCAGCTGATGGACAAGAAAGTCGGTGCGCATTATCGCAATACGGTCCTGGCTCAAGGTGGTCAAAAGCATGGCGAGCAAATGGTGAAAGACTTCTTGGGTCGTGATCCGGACAGCAAAGCTTTCTTTAATGAAATCTCTGGAAAAAATTAAGGAAGACAAGCGATGCTGGCATATATTATTCGACGGCTTTGGCAAATGATCCCGACCATGCTCGGGGTGATTTTGCTGATATTCCTGCTGTTTAACTGGGTAGGCGGAGACCCTGCCTATATTCTGGCCGGTAAAATGGCCAATGCGGAACAGATTGAAAACATCCGTCAGCAACTGGGTGTGGATCAACCGTATTACGTACAACTCTGGATCTTTATCAAGCAGATTTTAACCTTTGATTATGGGGTGAGCTGGAGCACCGGGGAGTCGGTGGCACAGATTATCACTACCCGTTTGGGGCCCTCACTGACCATTTTGATTCCACTGACCATTCTGCAAACTATTATTTCTATCATTCTGGCTTTAGGTGTAGCTTCTGTTCGTGGTTCTTTGACTGATCGCATGATCATGATGCTATGTACGATCGGTATGTCGATCAGTATTCTGGTTTACATCATCGTGTTCCAGTATTTCCTGGCCTATGAACTGAGCTGGTTCCCGGTACAGGGCTGGAGCGATAATTTTGCCGATAATCTTTTCAAATATGCCTTGTTACCTGTGCTGATTATGTTGGTGGTAAGTATCGCACCAACACTACGCCTGTATCGTAGTTTTGTACTGGATGAAGTCAATCAGGACTATGTACGTACTGCGCGTGCCAAAGGCCTGGGTGAAAACCGTATCATGGGCGTGCATGTCTTGCGCAATGCTTCGATTCCGATTATTACCGATGTGATGGCAGGACTTCCGGCACTGCTGATCGGTGCTTTCCTGATCGAACGTTTTTTTGGTATTCCGGGAATTGGCCGTGAAGTTATTATTGCGGTAGAACGTTCCGATTTTCCTGTGATTAAAGCCATTACGGTCTATGTCGCTGCTGCGACCATGATATTCAACCTGATCGCCGATCTGATCTATAAATGGGTCGATCCGCGTGTACAGTTGAAGTAGGTGAATTATGCTGAGTGCGATATTTAAAAAAGAACAAGCGGCTGAAGCAGCACCTGAATCGGCTTCAACAGGCTTATGGCAACTGGCCATGCGCCGTTTGAAACGTGACCGGATTGCCATGTTTTCCCTGTATGTGGTGCTGTTTTATCTGCTGCTGCTGGTACTGTCAATGAGCGGCCTGATTGCCAAAGACTGGAATAAAGAAGTAGCGGTCAGCTATGCACCGCCGAGTTTTATCAGTGCAGCGCCAGTTCCGGCTGGATCTGATGCAGAACAGGGTACAGAATCTGTTGCTGTACCGGTCAATCCAGTTGATCCTTTAAAAGATGTCATTGCTGAATTGAATGCTGAAATTGCTGCTGAGCAGGGTGCTGGTGCGGGCATCGATTATTATGGCGTGGTCGATCCGCTGGCAGAAGACATGAAGGCCATTAATCAGGAGCTCGGCGGCCAGCTGATGGATGAAAGTGGGGAACTCAAGCAAAGTCTAGTCTTCGGTGCAGATAAATGGGGACAGGATGTTTTACAGAAAACCATCAAGGGGGCTGAAACCTCGATTCTGGTTGGATTGATTGCAGCCTTTGTCGCTGTACTGATTGGGACTGCACTGGGTGCAATAGCAGGGTATTTTGGTGGTTGGGTCGATGATCTTCTCAACTGGTTTTATAATATCTTTACCTCAATTCCCTATCTGTTGCTGGTTTTGGCCATTGCCGCAGTGTTACAGCAGAAAGGTATTTTATCAATCATCCTGATTTTAGGTCTGACTGGCTGGACCGGGGTCTTCCGTTTGGTTCGTGCCGAATACATGAAACATACGGCACGTGAATATGTGCTGGCTGCCAAGGCGATTGGCGTGAGTAATATGCGTCGTATGTTTGTCCATATTTTTCCCAATGTCAGCCATATTGCCCTGGTACAGATGTCTATTCTGGTGGTGGCATTTATCAAGTCTGAAGTCATTTTGAGCTTCCTCGGTTTCGGTGTGCCTATCGGGGTAGTGTCATGGGGCAGTATGCTAAATGAAGCACAAAGCGAGCTGATTTTGGGTAAATGGTGGCAACTGGCGGCAGCCTCAATCGCCATGGCGGTATTGGTAACTGCTTTCTCGATGTTTACCGATGCACTCCGTGATGCATTAGATCCAAAACTGAAATAGGAGCGCAACGATGTCTGAAATCACTCCAAGCACAGCACCTGCGCTACTTCGCGTAGAAAATCTGCGAGTCAGTTTTAAAGGTGAAAATAAAGAATATATTGAAACCGTAAAAGGAGTTTCTTTCGAGATTCCGGCCAATACCACGGTTGCACTGGTAGGCGAATCGGGGAGTGGCAAGTCGGTCACTTCCCTCGCCACTATGGGCCTGCTTCCGGCAGAAAGCGCACGTATTTCAGAAGATAGCCAGATCATCTTTGAAGGGAAAAACCTGCTCAAGCTTAAAACCCGTGAAATGCGCCAGATGTGTGGCAAAGACATTGCCATGATTTTTCAGGAGCCGATGTCTTCGCTAAATCCGGTATTTACAGTAGGCATGCAGATTGCAGAAATCCTGCAACTACATTTGGGCATGAATAAAAAACAGGCGCGGCAACGTACCCTGGAACTGCTCAAAGAAGTGGGGATCCCTGCGCCAGAAACTAAAATTGATGCCTATCCGGGGCAGCTTTCCGGTGGACAGCAGCAACGCGTCATGATTGCCATGGCCATTGCCTGTGAGCCTAAACTATTGATTGCAGATGAACCGACCACCGCTCTGGATGTGACTATTCAAAAGCAGATTCTGGACTTGCTGGAATCGCTGCGTCAGCGTCGCCAGATGTCGATGCTGTTTATTACCCATGATTTAGCATTGGTTGGTGAAATTGCCGATCAGGTTATTGTGATGCGCCATGGGGAAATCCGTGAACAGGGTCCGGTTCGGGAGGTGCTGGACCGGCCTCAGGACATGTATACCAAAGCCTTGTTGCACTGCCGCCCGCAACTCTCGCAACGTCCGCTACGTTTGCCGATGATTAGTGATTTTATGAAACAGGATGGCTCAACCTGGCTGGAAGATATCCGCCTGAATACTCAGCTTCCGCAACGTTCACGTGGACTAAAAGGCGGAGAGGAAATTATTCTGGATGTACGGGATCTGAAAAAATCTTTTTATAGTCGTAAAGGACTGTTTGGCAAAGATGAGTTTCAAGCAGTAAAAGGAGTTTCTTTCCAGCTGGCCAAAGGAAAAACCTTGGGGCTGGTCGGGGAGTCCGGTTCGGGTAAAACCACCATCGGTTTATTACTGATGCGTCTGCAACAGGCTACAGGTGGTAAGGCACTGTTTCAGGGGCGGGATATTCTGGATATGTCGGAACAGGAATTTACCCAGTATCAACGTAAAATCCAGATCATATTCCAGAATCCCTATGCTTCGCTGAATCCACGTTTTACTGTTGGACAAATCCTGATGGAACCGATGCAGATTCACAAGATTGGTCAGGATGATGCCGAACGCAAACAAATGGCTTTAAACTTGTTGGAGAGGGTCAGCTTGCCTGCACAGGCTTTTTATCGTTATCCGCATGAGTTTTCTGGTGGTCAGCGTCAGCGGATTGCAATTGCACGCTGCCTGACCTTAAAACCCGAGATTTTAATCTGTGATGAATCGGTCTCGGCGCTGGATGTATCAGTACAGGCGCAAGTGCTGAATTTACTGCAAGACTTACAGGATGAATTTGGTCTGAGCTATATCTTTATTTCGCATGATTTGTCGGTAGTAAAATATATTTCAGATCAGATCATGGTGATGAATCATGGGGAACTGGTAGAAATCGCCAATTCAGATGAGCTGTATCAATCGCCACAGCATGAATATACCAAGCGTTTACTCGGTGCTATCCCGCAAGGGATTCCACAAAGTGCCTGATGCATAAGACATAAAAAAGTCAGGCAATGTGCCTGACTTTTTTTTATTTATCTTAATTAAAATTTTTTAAAGCCTTTGTTGACACCATATGGACGACGCGGTGCATTTTCATCACGCTCTTCACGGCGGCCGAAACCTTGATCCGGACGATTTTCACGACGAACGAACTGAGTGCCATTCTGGTTTTCAGCTCTGTCACGACGACCATAAGCATTGTCATCACGGCGTTCACGGCCAGTATTATTTTGTGGTTGCTCATCGCTGTCACGACGTTGCTGACGCAAGAAACCACCACGGCGTGCAGCCATCGGTTTGTCCTGCATACGCTCGTTACGGCGTTTCGCCATACCAAACAAGCCAGTACCTTGACGTGGCTTTAATTCCACAGCTTTGGTCAGGTTGTCGATATCGTTTTTATCCAGTTCAATCCAGCGACCGGTACGCAGTTCGCGTGGCAAAATCACAGTACCATAACGGGTACGCAGTAGACGGCTGACTTTCAGGCCTTGTGATTCAAAGATACGACGTACTTCACGGTTACGACCTTCTTTTACTACCACCTGGAACCAACGGTTGATCCCGTCACCACCGAGTTCAGAGAAAGATTCGAATTTTGCCGGACCATCGTCTAGCACCACGCCTTTGAGCATGTTGTTACGAATTTGTGGTGTAACTTCACCCATGACACGAACTGCATATTCACGTTCGATTTCATTCGATGGGTGCATCAAGCGATTCGCAAGTTCACCATCATTTGTGAATAAAAGCAGACCGGTCGAGTTAATATCCAGACGACCCACCATTACCCAGCGATCGCCCGGAATAGCAGGCAGCTGTTCAAATACAGTCGGACGGTTTTCAGGATCGCTACGTGAGCAGATCTCGCCTTCAGGCTTGTAGTAAATAATGACACGACGACGGATTTCGTCTTCAATCTGGAAGGCAACTTTACGACCATCGATGCGAAGCTCATCACCTGGTTCGATTCGTTCACCCACTTGGGCAATTTGCCCGTTGACACTTACACGACCCGCGGCAATGACTTCTTCCATATAACGGCGAGAACCCAAACCAACGCGTGCAAGCACCTTTTGCAACTTTTCACTCATGACAGCATAACCTTAGAAATAATTATCAACAGTTCACCTATTTATGACTTCGGTGCATTCGCATCGAGGGCCATAAAAGCTTCCTTGGCATCCTGCAGGGGAGGCAATTGGCCCAAACTATTCAGGCCAAACGCATTTAAAAATTGTGGCGTTGTCATTAACAACGCAGGTCTTCCAGGGAGTTCACGAAATCCAGACTCTTTAATCCAGTTCCAGTCAAACAGCGTACGCAAGTTTTGACTGTTATTCGTGACACCACGAATCTGTTCAATATCCGCTCGAGTCACTGGCTGGTGATAGGCAATCACCGCAAGCGTCTCCAGTAATGAAGGCGACAAGCGAGCCGGTCGCTCAGGCCAGGTCTGTGCAATAATATTACGATATTTTGCACGCACTTGAAAACGATAACCTTGTGCTGTTTCAATCAGTTCGATTGAACGACCATGCATCAGCATGGAAAGTTGTTGTAAATACTGGCGTAATTCCTGCTTGCTATAGCGATCCTGAAAAGTTTCTTTCAGACGAGCCAATGAAACCGCAGAGTCGCTGGCAAAAATAATGGCTTCAAGCTGCATCAATACTTCATGCAGATTATCTTCTGCAGATAACAGCGTATTTTGATCGGGTGTCATTGGCTGGCTCCTTGAATCGCGAGCGGGGCTTCAATACCTGTAGCAATAATCTGAATTTTTTGTTGTCGGGTCAGTTCCAGTACCGCCATAAAGGTCACCACCATACCCATACGGCCTTGGCTCGGTTTTAACAACTCTTTGAAACTGAGTACGTCGCCAGTTTCAATACAACTTTCAATATAGGCAATCCGTTCTTCCAACAGTACCGGTTCCTGTTGTACCTGATGAATCACGGGTTCAGGACGGTTAAATATACAAAGCAAGGCATCACGCAATAAATCGCTTGAATAGCCTTCATTCGGCTGCTGGATTTCACCCAGACTGACATTGGTCGTGAAAGTGTCACGTTCCAGAATCGGCATCTGGCCCAGACGTTCTGCTGCCTGTCTAATTCTTAAATAATTTTCTAAACGGTCAATCAGTTCTTGTTTTGGATCCTGTTCAATCGCAGCCAGGCTTTTCGGTTTAGGTAACAGCAAACGTGACTTCAGATCTGCCAGTAAGGCTGCCATCACCATATAGTCGGCCGTCAGCTCGATGTTCAGGGATTTCATCGCGTCCATATAAGACAAATACTGCGCTGCAATCGGCGCGATATCGACCTGTAACAGATCAAAACCGTTTTTTTGAATCAGGTAAATTAAAAAGTCGAGTGGGCCTTCAAAATGTTCTAATAAGATTTCAAATGCCGCTGGAGGAATGTACAGATCCTCTGGAATTGTATCCTGCCATTCATCCAGAACCCGAATGTGCGGAGCAGATTCCATAGTGTTATGGATAATTTGAGTCATTACAATTATAGGCCACGCGAATTTTCAAAGGCATGCAAAGGCTTGATTTTCGGTATCTGATCGAAAGAAAAGCACAGGATTAAGCGTTGTCATTGTACTGGAAAAGTAACTTTAAATAAATTAAATAAGCCGTCAAAGCCATAAAAACTTAAAAAAATAATGGAATTTATCTACGATTTAAAAATAGCAACGAGAAAAACGGTAGAACCGGGCGGGAAATGCAGCGGTGATTTTCACTTTAAATTGGCTCTCATAATTAAGCGTATCTGGTAGATGATGCCAGTTGATTCACTTCAAAACTCGATCAATACAGTGATTCTCCTCAAAAGAGTAAATAAGCTAGCTGGCAGATATCGAATGATTTTTAAACGGATTTCCCATTAAAAAACATAAAATTAATAAGTATTAATAAAATATTTCCCCGTAATTTTTGGTCAAAAATACCGCTATACTCTCGAAAAATAGTCAAGAATCACAAAAATCAATAAAAAGGTGAAGAAAGTATGCCACTTATTCTGGTTGTTATTGGGATGATCGTATTCGGGGGATTTTGGGCTTACCCCAAATATCAGATTATGCAGCTTGAAGATGAAGCACGCACAGGACTGAAATCAGGTGGATTTTCAGCTTTTGCGGAACAGGCCCGACCTGTCATGCAGGCCATGAAAATGGATTTTAGTGTGCTGGACCAATATCCCAATATTCGTTTTTACATGCGGCATATGGCTTATGAGGGCGACCAGCTGGATGAGCGGATTAAACTGGATATGCAAGCCATGTCTTGTGAGTCGATCAATTCCTTTAAAGTCATGGAACCCAAAGCACGTACGGCGATGCTGAATGTACTGGAAGAAGATCAGATTGTTTTTCATGTGTATCTGAAAAATAAACTGGGTGAAGAGCTCATGCATCATGAACAGAAGCTATCGCAATGTCCAAATTTCATTGCGGTTCGTCATTATGAACGTAGTTCAGATTCCTAAACTGTCTTTGCCAGCCACTGCATATCTGCCGAATTGAAAAGAATAGAACTGCAACCTCTCACCATATGCTGTTTTAGATTTTCATGGTGAGGAATGATTGTATTCCTTAGTCGCAAATTCAATGATACGTTGGCAAGTCTCTGCCAGGCATACGTTCTGGTTTGAATAGATCTGCAACAACTGTCTCACTAGAGCCAACGTCAGGAAAAATTGGTACTCAGTATGATCAATATTTATAGTGAGATGGGGAGAAGGATGTGCTTCGACCAGGGCTGCCTTGGATTGCAGTGTCCAAGGCAGTTCTGCATAGATGAAATCCTGTACAGAAAATTCATGCTGATTCAGGAGCAAGTAAAATAAATCCATTTATTCTGACTCCTTCAATGTTTGTAGGAAATTCTCAGACCTCATTTATTCAAAGGCGCTGACATCTCCCATACCACGACGAATCACTTCTGGATGATCACCAGATAAATCTACAATAGAGGTCGTGCTCAAGGTGCCTAAACCACTATCTACAAAAACATCAATGCGTTTGCCCAGCTGCATTTCAATATCATAAGGATCATCGAGTGGGTCAGTCTGACCCGGTAAAATTAGGGTAGAGGTCAACAGCGGTTCACCGAGTTCTTTCAGTAACATTTGACACACCGGATTATTCGGAATGCGCAGACCAATGGTTTTCTTCTTGGGATGCATCAATCGACGTGGGACTTCGCTGGTCGCAGGTAAAATAAAGGTCGTGATGGCTGGTGTATTATTTTTTAGCAAACGGTACATGGCATTGTCCACCTTGGCATAAGTGGCAATATCGGACAAATCACAGCACAGAATCGCATATTGATGCTTTGGGCCCAGACCACGAATTTGCGCAATCCGCTCCATGGCACTCTTGTTTCCAATCTGGCAACCAATCGCATAGGCCGCATCAGTGGGATAGACCACCACATCACCCGCACGGATACGTTCCACTGCCTGACTGATTAAGCGGGGTTGCGGATTGTCGGGGTGTACGCGTAAATGCAGCATAGAGACTACTCCAAGCTTGGGCTAATGGCTTATTATGTGGCGCTCAGACAAGATCTGGCAATCATAAAAAAGGTAGATTTGTGTAATTTAATCAAGTATTTCACGTATAAATTCATCAGATTGTAAACTTTTGCCACCTCTGATGCAGATACAGATACATTGGATAAAGCGCGCTGCATCACATGGAAGTTTGGCTGTACCATTAAAATAAGCCTGTACTTGAGCGTAGACATTATCTTTAAAGCTGGCACCATCACCGCCGTCGCCAGTCAGGTTATCCAAAGAAACCCGAAATTTACGGCCAAAAGCCTGGGCAAACATCCACTCAATTGCCTGTGGCTTGATTTCCACCTGTTCAAATAAAGCCTGCTGTTCACGGGTCCGCCCATCCGGGGCATACCAGTAACCCAGATCAGGCAGCAGGCGGCGTTTGTCTCCGGCAATGGTCCAGTGGCTGATTTCATGCAAAGCGCTATTAAAGAAACCATGGGCAAACTGGATCCGGGCAGGACTGTTTGTACTTGCAGGGAAATATTCTGGTTCAAATTCGCCACGCACTAAAGTGACATTTAAATGGGAGAACCAGTGATTAAAGTGTAAGATGAGCCAGTCCACCTGCTGCGCTTCTGACGATAAATTCGCCCATGGCGAGAGTTGCACTTGTTGTGTTGAACTGTCAGAATCAAGGCTTGGAATTGTGCTAACGAGTGATGAAACATTCACTTCTGTTTGCGGCTGCAACAGATGCATGACTTGAGTTACCCAAATGGTCTGTCGAAATAAGTACAAAATTGTATCTTAATCTTTGACAGAGTACTGATGAATTTGTAGAATTGCCGCCTTAATTATGTCAGCAAATACCTTTCCGGCACAGATTGAGCCGTTTAAATGGGCTGAACAGGGCTTTAAATGGTCAGGTCAACTGCCTTTATCCCGCTTTGTTCGTATCGCTCGTGAAGCTGTTGGATCAATTGATGATCAATTGATTAACATAGACTGTAAGCTATCAATGGATGCCTATCATCGTATTGCATGGCTAGATGGTCACGTTGAAACAAAAGTTCCTATGGAATGCCAGCGTTGTCTGGAAACTGTAGAAATTGAACTGGTTTCATCGTTCCATTTGGCACTTGTGGATGATGAGTCACTGATAGAGCGCTTGGATGAGGATGCTGATTTCATCGTCCTAGGTGAAAGTGAAGCAACGACCAAAGGTGATTATGATGCACCGGCGACCGCTGATTTACTCGCGCTGATAGAAGATGAACTGTTATTGTTGATGCCGTTGTCGCCTAAACATGAGTTTTGTGAACATAAGCATCAACCTGCCGTAGAAGAAGTGGCTGAAGAAAAACGGGACAACCCGTTTGAAGTTTTGGCTGCTTTGAAGGGTAAACTTAACTAATTTTTGTGTTATACTCTTGTGTATAAGACAATCGAATTTGTTCTGATCCATTTTTTCGATCTTTGTAAGGAGCCATCATGGCCGTTCAGCAAAACCGTAAAAGTCGCTCTCGCCGTGACATGCGCCGTTCACATGACGCTTTAACCGAGAATGCATTAACTGTAGACCAAGCTACTGGCGAGACTCACCGTCGTCACCACGTATCTAAAGATGGTATCTACCGTGGTCGTCAATTATTCGCTAAAGCATCTGCTGAATAATTGGTGATGTATTAAGCGTCAAGCTTAGTAGAAAAAATGGGAGCATTTAGCTCCCTTTTTTTTGTCTTTGATTTTTAGGTGTATCGGTTTTTTGTTGTATTTGGCAATTACCGCCGACAAAATTACATGCTAAATTGCGCTCCACAATGATTTAGGTGGTCTTATTGGTCAGTCTTCTTGTTAGGATTGAAGAAGCACACCTCTTGAATGAAAGGATTTTATTATGTCTGCTACACCACTCGAACAAGCAGCGCCAGCAACAAAAACTGCATTTGTGTTTCCGGGTCAGGGTTCCCAAAAAGCTGGTATGCTGGCTGAGCTTGCAGAACAGTTTGCGAGTATTCGCGAGACATTTGCAGAAGCATCTGAAGCCGTCGGTTTTGATCTGTGGCAGATTGCGCAAACTGGCGAAGGTCTGGATCAAACCGAATTTACCCAGCCGGTATTGCTGACTGCAAGTATTGCCTTATGGCGCGTGTGGTTGGAATCTGGCGGTGTAGCACCGAAATATCTTGCAGGCCATTCACTGGGTGAATACAGCGCACTGGTTGCATCAGGTGCTTTAAGCCTGGGTGATGCTGCGAAGCTAGTGAACTTGCGTGGCAAACTCATGCAGACTGCTGTACCTCAGGGTGTGGGTGCGATGGCTGCCATTTTGGGTCTGGACGATGCCAAAGTGATTGAGCTGTGTGCACAAGCAACTGCAGCAGGCGAAGGTTCTGTCGAAGCGGCGAACTACAATGCGCAAGGGCAGGTTGTCGTTGCAGGCAATAAAGATCGCGTTGAAGCAGTGATGGCATTGGCCAAAGAAAACGGCGGAAAAGCCATTGCATTGCCAGTATCGGTTCCATCGCATTGTTCATTGATGAAACCTGCTGCTGAACAGTTTGCTCCGGCATTGGAACAAACCGCCATTGAGCTGCCACGCATTCCTGTATTACAAAATGTAGGCGCGCAAGCGGCAACCAATGTAGATGAATTGCGTCAGGCGTTGACCGCGCAACTTTATGAGTCAGTACAATGGACCAAAACCTTACAATACCTTCAAGATGAAGGCATTGAGTACATCGTAGAATGTGGTCCGGGTAATGTATTGACCAACTTGGCGAAACGCTTGCCGAATATTCAAAAAGCACTTCCACTGGACAGTCAATCCCGTCTGGAAGATGCATTAAACACCGTATTGGCGGCAGAAGGGAAAAGTGCATGACACAGGAACGTAAAGTTGCTCTGGTAACAGGTGCAAGTCGTGGTATTGGTGCTGCGATCGCACAACAGTTGATTCAAGACGGTTATTTTGTCATAGGTACTGCAACGTCTGAAGCAGGTGCGGAAAAATTATCTGCACAGTTTGCTGAAAATGGTGCTGGAAGAGTACTAGATGTACGTGACGGTGCAGCGATTGATGGGCTGGTAACGGACATCGAACAGAACTATGGTCCAGTCCTTGCGTTGGTCAATAATGCCGGTATTACCAAAGACAATTTGCTGCTGCGTATGTCTGAAGATGACTGGGATGATATTTTAAATATTCACCTGAAAGCAGTTTACCGTTTGTCTAAGCGCGTACTCAAAGGCATGACCAAGGCGCGTTTCGGTCGCATCATCAACATCAGTTCTGTGGTGGCACACTTTGCCAACCCGGGTCAGGCCAACTATTCTGCTGCCAAAGCAGGTATTGAAGCATTTAGCCGTAGCCTTGCCAAAGAAATGGGTAGCCGTCAGATTACCGTAAACTCGGTAGCACCAGGTTTTATTGCGACTGAAATGACTGAGCAGCTAAGCGAAGAAATTCGTAAAAAGATGACTGAGCAGGTGGCATTAAACCGTTTAGGTGATCCGCAGGATATCGCAAATGCCGTAAGTTTCTTGGCTTCGGATAAAGCCAGTTACATTACTGGTACAGTTATGCATGTAAATGGGGGCTTATACATGAGCTAAGCTCAAGTATAAACTTTCCAAATTTTTTAGATTCAATTAAACTAACGGCATTAAAAACGCCACAAGCAATGAGGAGAATTCCTGTGAGCGATATCGAACAACGTGTTAAGCAAGCAGTTGCAGAACAACTTGGTATCAAAATCGAAGAGATTAAAAACGAAGCGTCTTTCATGGATGACTTAGGTGCAGATTCTCTAGATCTAGTTGAACTTGTTATGTCTTTCGAAAATGATTTCGACATCACGATTCCTGATGAAGATTCTAACGAAATCACAACTGTTCAATCTGCAATTGACTACGTTTCTAAGAAACTAGGTTAATCGCCGATTTCAGCTTTGCTGAACATAAAGACCACCCTTGAGGTGGTTTTTTTGTGTCTGCATTTCACATGAATGGAGGTTTTACAATCCATTACCTTTCTGTCACCAATGACTAACTATCTCTCTAGAGTTTTCATTATAAAAATAAGAGTGATGTGACATTAACAACAAGAATGGAGTCCGCTATGGGTCTTTTTGATTTTGTAAAAGGTATCGGTAAGAAGAATACAGCTGCTGCAGAACCACAGGCTGCACCTACAACGACAACGCCGACTGCAACACAACCTGCAGAGCCTTCTGCTCAGGAAGTGGCAAATAAACTACTCGGCCATGTGAAAAGTCTGGGCCTTCCGATCACTGGCTTATCCATCAGTTATAACTCCGCTTCTGATCTGGCGACGATCAGAGGTCAGGTACAAAGTCAGGCCGATCGTGAAAAGATCGTCCTGGCCGTGGGTAATATTGATCATGTGGCCAAAGTGGATGATCAGCTTACGGTAAGCAGTCCTGAGCCGGAAAGTAAGTTCTACACGGTGAAATCGGGTGACAGTTTGTCAAAAATCTCAAAAGAATTTTATGGTGATGTCAATCAGTATAATAAGATTTTTGAAGCCAACCGTCCGTTGCTCAAAGATGCAGATGATATTTTTCCGGGACAGGTGCTCCGCATTCCTGCTTGATTTTTAATAAGTCCAATTAATATTCGATCACAAAGCCCCGTTTGGGGCTTTGTTGTTTTTTTTGCCAGTAGCTTTAAAAAGCCATCACTACTAAATACCCAAGTCCAGATATAAACTTTCTTTGACTTCTTCCATCACCACATAACTGTGCGAGGAGGCGGAAGCGGGCAGTTTTTTCAGTAAATCCCCCAGTAAACGCCGATAAGCACTCATTTCTTTTAAACGCGCTTTGACCAGATAATCAAAATCACCGGAAATTAAATGGCATTCCAGGACTTCTGGAATCTCAGTCAGATTACGAGCCACCTGATCAAAGACATCACCTGATTTGGCTGAGAGTTTAATTTCCAGAAAAACCAGCAGGTTGCGCTCCAGCATTTCCGGATTTAAACGGGCGTAATAGCCCATGATGATGCCTTCACGCTCTAGCCGTTTTACCCGCTCTGAACAGGGTGTGGTCGATAGATTGACGCGTGCTGCAAGTTCGCTAATGGCAATCCGGCCATCGCGTTGCAGGATATCCAGAATCATGCGGTCAATGCGGTCTAATTTGCGCATCAATATTTCCCTCTTTTTTTTAATTCTGCCCGAAAAAACATTTATTTCACTGAATATACAGTCTGAATATAGTGAATTTAACTATTAAAGCAAAAATATACTAGTGAAATAAACTGAAAAGATGTTTGAGGGTTAAGGTAATGCGCGTATTGGTTTTAGGTAGTGGTGTGATTGGTGTGGCAAGCGCTTACTATCTGGCGCAGCAGGGAGCAACCGTGACTGTGTTGGATCGTCAGGTAGGTCCGGCGCAAGAAACCAGCTTCGGTAATGCCGGGCAGATTTCTCCAGGATATTCGACCCCTTGGGCTGCACCAGGTATTCCATTTAAGGCAGTCAAATGGATGTTTCAGCATCATGCACCGTTGGCGATCAATGTCGATGGCAGCTTGTGGCAATTGCAGTGGATGGCACAAATGCTGAAAAACTGTAATGCCCAGCATTATGCAGTCAATAAAGAACGGATGGTGCGTGTGGCTGAATACAGCCGTGACTGTTTACGTAATTTGCGCCGTGATATTGGCATCTCTTATGAAAACCGCGCGAAAGGTACTTTGCAGATTTTCCGTAAAGATGCGCAGCTGGATGCAGTTCAGCGCGATATCGAAGTTCTGAAGGAAACTGGAGTTGAGTTTGAACTGCTGGATCGCGATGGACTGGCGCGTGTAGAACCGGCATTGGCACAGGCAAAAGACAAACTGGTGGGTGGTCTTCATTTACCCAATGATGAAACAGGTGACTGCTATCTGTTTACCAATGCCCTGGCAGAACATGCCAAAGGGATGGGTGTAGAGTTTAAGTTTAATCAAAACGTTGAAAAGCTGATTGTAGAAGGTGACCAGATCAAAGGTGTTCTGGTGAATGGTCAGGTGCTCACGGCAGATAAATATGTGCTGGCCTTTGGTAGTTATTCACGTGATTTCCTCAAACCGCTTGAACTGAATTTACCGGTCTATCCGGTGAAAGGTTATTCACTGACCATTCCGATTTTAGATCCGGCCTATGCACCACAATCTACAGTACTGGATGAAACCTATAAAATTGCGATTACCCGTTTCGACCAGCGCATCCGCGTAGGGGGAATGGCTGAATTGAGCGGTTTTAATCTGGGATTAAATGAAGACCGTCGCGGCACGCTGGAAATGGTGACCCGTGATTTATTCCCGGGGGGTGACATGAATCAGGCCAGCTTCTGGACAGGCCTGCGTCCAATGACCCCGGACAGTACGCCAATTATTGGGAAAACCCGTTTTAAAAACCTGTTCCTGAATACTGGACATGGCACGCTGGGCTGGACCATGGCCTGCGGTTCAGGAAAATTAATCAGCGATCTGGTCTTGGCCCGTGATCCTGAAATCAGCACCGAAGGTCTGTCATTGGCGCGCTATCACCAGGCGGCTTAAGACCATCTGAGGCGGAATATTCAAGGAGGAATGTATGCCACGTCCCATTACTGCGATCATTCATCAGCAGGCGCTTGCGCATAATTTAAGTGTGGCGCGCCAATGTATGCCCAATAGTCAGGTATTTGCCGTGGTCAAGGCTAATGCCTATGGGCACGGGATTGAACGGGTCTATGCTGCACTTCAAGGTGCAGACGGTTTTGCTTTTCTGGATATTGAAGAGGGCACGCGCCTACGTGCGCTGGGATGCAAGAAGCCGCTGCTGTTGCTCGAAGGTATTTTCGCTCTCGCGGATTTATTTGAATGTGCGAAGCATGAAATGAGCTTTGCCATTCATTCCCGACATCAAGTGCAATGGCTGAAACAGTTTGCCGAAATAGCGCCGGATGCACAGTTTGATGTGTATTTGAAAATGAACAGCGGCATGAACCGTCTGGGTTTCGAGCCGCAGCAATATGCAGAGATCTGGCAGGAGCTGCAACAGCTGAACACTGTCCGTTCCATTACCCATATGACCCATTTCTCCGATGCGGATGGCCAGCGTTTTGGCGTGGACGGGATTCAGTATCAAAACCTGATTTTTAGCCAGTCCATTCAGGGGCTTGAAGGTAAAATCTCGCTCAGTAATAGCGCAGCCATTCTGCGGCATCATCAAACCCTTCATTCAGACATTGTACGTAGCGGCATCATGCTGTATGGCAGTTCACCAGATTATCCAACACACACGATTCAAGACTGGAATCTGCAACCGAGCATGAGCTTGCGCAGTGAAATTATTGCCATTCAAACGATCCAGACAGGTCAGAGTGTTGGCTATGGTTCCAAATTTATTGCCATGCAGGAAATGCGGGTCGGGATTGTGGCCTGTGGTTATGCCGATGGTTATCAACGACTATCGGAGACCGGTACACCCTTGCTGGTAGATTCAATCAAAACGCACACATTGGGTCGAATCAGTATGGATATGCTGGCGGTAGATCTGACTGCACTGCCGCACGCAGATATAGGTAGTGAAGTGGTACTTTGGGGCCAATCTTCCCAAGGTGTGGTTTTGCCGATTGATGAAGTGGCGGCCAGTTCAGGCACCATCGGCTATGAGCTGATGTGTGCGGTGACCGCTCGGGTTCATTTCCAGATTGACGCTTAAATTTTTAATTTAAATTTTATTTAAATATCCCAAACAAGGAATATCAGCATGACACAGGCAAATACAGCCATTCAGCGACTCAACAGCAATCAAATCATGAGTGCGGTGACGATTCATCAGCAAACCGTGTATCTATCGGGTCAGGTGCCGAATAGCACGGATCTGGATGTACGCGGACAAACACTGGAAGTCTTTGCAAAAATTGAGGAATTGCTCGCATTGGCAAATACCGATAAAAGCCAGCTGCTTTCTGCACAATTATTTGTCAAGCATCTAGATGATTTTGCTACCGTAAACCAGCTTTGGGTGGAATGGTTACGAGGTCATGGTACGCCGGCACGTGCTACGATTCAGGCAGATTTGGTCAATCCGGACTGGCTGATTGAAATTGCAGTCATTGCAGCTCAAGCTTAATTGAATTTTTGATATTGAAATCTCCCATGCAATGATTTAAGTCGTTTTAGTGCAGTAAATCTCACTGAACAGCGCAGTAAAAAGTATGAAAATGTCATATAAGCGTTCGAGGACTGAACGTTGTAAATTCAGCTTGATGCTGTTGTAAAGATTAAAAAGGATGTAAAAATGAAAACCACCCCGGGCACAGAAGACGTAAAATCGTCGCCGCATGAGTTGCAACGAAAACTCTCTAACCGACATTTGCAGTTAATCGCCATTGGTGGCTGTATCGGTACTGGCCTGTTTATGGGATCGGGAAAAACCATCTCCCTGGCAGGCCCTTCAATTTTGATCATTTATATGATCATTGGTGGCATGTTCTTCTTCCTGATGCGTGCGTTGGGTGAAATGCTGTTGTCCAATCTGCATTACAAATCTTTTATTGATATGGCCCATGACCTGATCGGGCCGGGTGCTGGCTATTATATTGGCTGGTCGTACTGGCTGGGTTGGGTGCTGGTAGGGATTGCCGATCTCGCGGCGATTATTAACTATCTGAGTTTCTGGTTGCCCGAAGGCATGGCCTTTACCCCGATGGGGCAGGCGATGATTAGTGTGGGTTGTGTGCTGTTTATTCTCGCGATTAACTTGGTCACGGTAAAACTGTTTGGTGAGATTGAATTCTGGTTCGCACTAATCAAGATTTTAGCCATTCTTGGTTTGATCTTTGTCGGTGGTTATATGGTGTTTAGCGGTTTTCAGGCACCGAGTGGCGCCGTCGCCAGCTTTAGTAATGTCTGGGCGCATGGTGGCTTATTTCCCAAAGGCTTTACTGGTTTTCTGGCAGGCTTCCAGATTGCCATGTTTGCCTTTGTCGGGGTGGAACTGCTCGGTACGATGGCGGCAGAAACCAAAGATCCGGAAAAGAATTTACCCAAAGCGGTCAACGCCATTCCTACGCGGATCATTCTGTTCTATGTATTGTCATTGCTGATGATCATGTCAGTTACACCATGGCATTTGATTCCTGCGGATCAAAGTCCATTTGTGAGTTTGTTCCTGTATGCCGGTATTCCAACTTCAGCCATTATCATGAACCTGGTGGTATTGTCGTCAGTGATGTCCTCTATGAACAGTGGGGTATTCTCGACCAGTCGTATGTTGTTTGGTTTGGCACGTGATGGACAGGCGCCTCAAGCTTTAGCGCGGTTATCTAGTCGGGCAGTACCAGCCACAGGGTTATTTTTCTCCTGTGCTTTTATTATGTTGGGGGCAGCATTTCAGTATTTTGTACCAAACACCATGGAAGCTTTTACTCTGGCAAGTTCGCTGTGTGTGATCCTGTTTATTAGTATCTGGAGCATCATCATGGTGTGCTATATCCGTTACCGTAAGCAGCAACCGCAAAAGCATGCCGCCTCGACCTTTAAAATGCCGGGTGGGGTATGGATGTCTTATGTGGTATTGGCATTCCTGTTATTCGCCTTGATTATTTTAAGCCTGGAACCTGACACTCTAAAAGCTCTGATGATCAGTCCTTTATGGTTGATTATTCTGGCGGTGACCTATCGACTGCTGTATAAGCCACGTATGCGTCAGCGTGGTAATCATTAAATATTCAGACATAAAAAATCCCCGACTGATCGGGGATTTTTTTTGATTGCGTGGGTGAATTAGAAAGTAGGTTTAACCACGACTAAAATCACCACTGCAAATAAGATCAAGGTTGGCATCTCATTAAAATAACGCCAAAACTTGTGTGACTTGTAGTGTGCATTACCAATCAGCTTCTTGCGGTAATAACCACACACCAGATGGTAAATCACCAATAAGCCGACCAGGCCGACTTTAAGGTAAAACCATAAGGCTTCATGGTAATGACGCGTTGCATCACCCCAATCCACCAGAAAGTGTGCCGTAATCAAGGTGGCCAACATGGCTGGCCACATGATGCCACGGTACAACTTGCGTTCCATGACTTCAAAGCGTTGATGACTGATGGCATCTTCGCTCATGGCATGATAAACATATAAACGTGGCAAGTAGAACAAAGCCGCGAACCAGCAAACTACTGCAATAATATGTAATGCTTTTACCCACAAGAAAGCATCAGAAGGAGCATCCATCAAGTCACCCTAAATTGGGCAGCTTAGCCTTCCCACTTTTTGAAAATGAGACAAGCATTTACGCCGCCGAAACCGAAACTGTTACTCATCACAGTATTCAATTTTGCGTCACGTTTTTCAAGCACGATATCAAACGGTTTCGCGCCTTCATCCAGCTCGGTCACGTTGATGTTTGGCGCAATAAAGTCATTTTGCATCATCAGAACCGAATAAATCGCTTCCTGAACACCAGCAGCACCCAGACTGTGACCCGTCATTGATTTGGTTGAGCTTAATGGAGGAACCTGGCCTTCACCGAAAGCACGTTCCATTGCTTTAAGTTCTGTGATGTCACCCGCTGGAGTAGAAGTACCATGTGTGTTTACATAGTCAATTTTATCGACACCGTGTTGCTTTGCTTCTTCTAAAGCCATCAGTACGCAACGTGTTGCACCTTCACCAGATGGTGCAACCATATCAGCACCATCTGAGTTAGCTGCATAGCCTACGACCTCGGCAAGAATGTTAGCACCACGCGCTTGCGCATGTTCCAAAGACTCAAGGATCACAAAACCGCCACCACCGGCAATCACGAAACCGTCACGGTCTGCAGAATAAGGGCGTGATGCTGTTTCAGGGCTGTCATTGTATTTAGAGCAAAGTGCGCCCATCGCATCAAACAACAAGCTTTGTGACCAGTGATCTTCTTCACCGCCACCCGCCAGCATTAAATCTTGTTTGCCGAGTTGAATCAGGTTGTAGGCATAACCAATCGCATCCGCAGAGGTTGCACATGCGCTGGTAATGGTATGCGCCACGCCTTGTAATTTGAATGCAACGCCAACGTTTGCTGTAATGGTGTTGGTCATATTACGTGGTACAAAGAAAGGACCGACTTTACGCGCACCTTTGGTTTGCAATAATTCGTTCATTTCAATAACAGAAGCAGTTGAACCGCCACCTGAACCACCCGCGATACCATAGCGTGGGTTGCCAGCTAGATCTTCAACCTTTAAACCTGCATGTTCAACTGCAGCAAGAGCTGAGTTGTACGCATACATTGCACATACACCCATAAAGCGTTTCAGTTTGCGGTCGATCCCGTCGAAATCCTGCTCGGCTGCAGCACTGACATGACTTTTGAAATTGAGTTCAGCATAAGTCGGATTAAAACGTGTTCCTGAAATCCCGTTTTGTAAAGAATGGTTTACATCCTCTAATGTATTACCAATACATGAGTTAATACCCATGCCAGTGATGACAACACGTTTCATCTACAGATCCTTATAGTTTGCTCTATGCTCAGCGGCAGATATCTGGGTTTTAAAATCGCCCAATCCAGCGCTTAGCCTTATTTCATGATGGGGAACATGATAGCAGAAAGACTTTTGAAATCTTATGGCAAATGTTATGCCGTGTGACAGTCGGTTGAGTTTGTGAGTCGGCGTGTAGGGGTTTTACTAAATGAAACAGAATAAAGTTGAGATAAACGCTGACTACACCTAGTATTTATACCAAATACAAGCACATGAATGCTGAGGTAAAAAATGGTAAATGCTAATAATAAACAATCTAATGGTCTGATTTCGAATGCCTTTGGAGTGGCGAAAAAGTTCAGCTCAACTGGATTGGATTTATTGAATCATGTTGCACCGGATTCGGTAACTAAAGCGTTGAAGCCTTCTAGTTCCGATCAGGTGATTGACGGTTCGGCGAAGACGAAAAGCGCTTTTTCAGCTAAAAAATATGATAATCCTCAGCAAATGCTTCGCGAGCATCTTCCAAATGTCTCTCGTCAACTTCTCGGGCGCCGCTTTAATACCGTGAATAATGTCGCGCATTTTGTTTCTCCAGACTTAACCGAAAAAGTGTCTAACTACTTTTATGAGCGTCTGAATCAATTTAGTAATCAAACCAGTTCGGTTGATGCCATTCTGAATGAAGCTGGAGCGAAAGATTTAGAAGAATTGACTCAGGACGTCGACCGATCCAAGCGAATTTCACAGGCTTTAGGTGAACAAAACAAATGGATTGCGACGGTTCAGGGTGCAGTGAGTGGTGCTTCAGGGATGCTTGGCACCGCGATTGATATTCCCGCTTCTTTACTGATGGCGTTGCGTACCATTTATCAAGTCGGTCGCTCTTATGGTTTTGACCTGAGCAAAGAAGATGATCAGGAAATCGTCCAGCATATCTTTAGACAGATCGACCTGAGCCTGATTGCAGAAAAGCAAACCTTGTTATTGGGTTTAAAAGCGTTAAGTAATACCCTTAAAACTCATGATATCTCCCAGCTACAAGCCATGCTAGGTTCTGATAATGATGTCAGCGCTATCAAACAATGGCTAAGTCGTCATGAGGGAGAGGCTAAATGGGAATGGATGAATCATCTGCCAAAAATTTCGATTCTGGAGCGATTAACCAAACTAACGCCTCTGGCAAGTGCAGGTATTGGTGCAGTATATAGCCATCGTTTTGTCGAGGATGTAAATCAGAAAGCTCAGGAAGCATTCTCGCATGCACGTCAATACCTGATTCAGCATCAGGATTCGCAATTGTCTCCTTATGCTGCCTATGAAAAAGCAGTCAGTTTGTTACAACAGGCAACTCCGAAACTCCTAAATGGTGCCTCTCACGATGTTGAGCCTGCGAAAGATAAGCCGATCATGGATAAAGATATTGCGATTGAAGGCAATAACACGATTACCCAAGTCAAGCTGGTCAAAAAAGAGCAGAATGATCTAAGCTCTGAAGAAGCAGAAGTGAAGAAAGATGAAAAGGTGAGTGAAGGGCTGGAGGCGCTTAACGATGAGTTGGTTGAACCTGCGGTAGATAAGCAGTCGCAACAACCCGCTTTAACCAAAACTTCATTTGATCCGGAAATCGAAGCTGAACTGCATCCAGAAGCTGCTGACGAGGCAGAGGTTGCTACGGAAACTTCACAGCAGGGTGCAGAGGATCAAGAAAATTCGGAAACTGAATCTGAAGCTCAAGACGTTACCAAAAAAGCCGGTAAAAATTCAAAAAAATAAGCGAATTTTGAAGGTAAATAAAAGCAAGCAAATGTCGTGAGAAACGGCATTTGCTTGGCTTGAGTAGGTTGACCAATTTTGCATCTTGAATTACAATTGCATGCCCTCAAAAAGTAGTAGTTTTTGGGGCTTTTTATTAACGGGAGAATTGCCAAATGGCAACAACAAATCAGTTGATCCGCAAGGGTCGTACGACTTTAGTTGAAAAATCTAAAGTTCCTGCGTTGAAGGCTTGTCCACAGCGCCGTGGTGTTTGTACACGTGTTTACACAACTACACCTAAAAAACCTAACTCAGCAATGCGTAAAGTTTGCCGTGTTCGCTTAACTTCAGGTTTCGAAGTTTCTAGCTACATCGGTGGTGAAGGCCATAACCTACAAGAGCACAGTGTTGTTCTTATCCGTGGTGGTCGTGTTAAAGACTTACCAGGTGTACGTTACCATACCGTTCGTGGTTCTTTAGACTGTGCTGGTGTTAAAGATCGTAACCAGTCTCGTTCTAAATACGGTACTAAACGTCCTAAGAAATAATTCGTTAAGAATTAAATTTTAAGAACGTAGAACCGCAATCCTTTATCGTCTCGCTTGTCTGATTTCTGCATTAATTTTGTGAAAATTCCAAGCGACGTATAGTAAGGCCAGCGAGTAGTACATGACACTTTGTACTCATGCTGGATAAACCTGAAGTGTCATCTTTATAGGTAGTTTAAAATGCCAAGACGTCGCGTAGTCGCTGCTCGTGAAATCCTTCCGGATCCTAAGTTCAGCAGCCAAACAATCGCTAAATTCATGAACCACGTAATGCAAGATGGTAAAAAATCTATTGCTGAAAGTATCGTTTACGGTGCTTTAGACCGCGTTCAAGAAAAATCTAAAGTAGACCCAGTTGAATTTTTCGAGACTACTCTTGAAAAAGTTCGTCCTATGGTCGAAGTAAAAGCACGCCGTGTTGGTGGTGCTACATACCAAGTTCCTATGGAAGTACGCCCATCCCGTCGTACTGCTCTAGCGATGCGTTGGTTAGTAGATGCTGCTGCTAAGCGTTCTGAAAAAACTATGGCTTTACGTCTTGCTGGCGAGTTGCTTGATGCATCTGAAGGCAAAGGCGCTGCGGTTAAGAAACGTGAAGATGTGCACCGTATGGCTGAAGCCAACAAAGCATTCTCTCACTACCGTTTCTAAGCAGATAAAACAGGCCCTATTCAGGAGGGTGATAAGACCGTCATGGTTTTGTCACCAAAGCGCTTTAAGTTGCTATGCAGCTTAAAGCGTCCTGTTTTAAACAACAAAATTTAGGAATGCTAGAAATCATGGCACGTCAAACCCCAATTTCTCGTTACCGTAACATTGGTATTTCTGCGCACATCGACGCAGGTAAGACAACCACTTCTGAACGTATTTTGTTCTACACAGGTGAGAGCCATAAGCTTGGTGAAACTCACGAAGGTTCGGCAACTACGGACTGGATGGAACAAGAGCAAGAACGCGGTATTACTATTACTTCAGCAGCTGTAACATGCTTCTGGAAAGGGATGGGCAACCAGTTCGAACAACACCGTATTAACGTAATTGACACCCCGGGACACGTTGACTTCACGATCGAAGTTGAGCGTTCTATGCGTGTTCTTGACGGTGCGTGCATGGTTTACTGTGCTGTAGGTGGTGTTCAGCCGCAGTCAGAAACTGTATGGCGTCAAGCAAATAAATATAAAGTTCCACGTATTGCGTTCGTTAACAAAATGGACCGTACTGGCGCGAACTTCTTCCGTGCAGTTGAACAAGTTAAAACACGTCTTGGCGGTAATCCAGTGCCAATCGTTGTTCCAATTGGTGCAGAAGAAAACTTCCAGGGTGTTGTTGACCTAATCGAAATGAAAGCGATTATCTGGGATGAAGCATCTCAAGGTATGAAGTTCGAATATGGCGAAATCCCTGCTGAATTACTTGAGCTAGCTCAAGAATGGCGTACTAACATGGTTGAAGCTGCTGCAGAAGCATCAGAAGAACTCATGGACAAGTACCTAGAAGGCGAAGAGCTTACTAAAGAAGAAATCGTTGGCGGTATCCGTAAGCGTACATTAGCGAACGAAATCCAACCAATGCTTTGTGGTTCAGCATTCAAAAACAAAGGTGTTCAACGTATGTTGGACGCAGTAATTGAATTCTTGCCAGCACCGACTGACGTTGAAGCGATCAAGGGTATCCTTGATGACAAAGCTGAGACTGAAGGTTCTCGTGAAGCATCTGACGAAGCACCGTTTGCTGCGTTAGCGTTCAAAATCATGAACGACAAATTCGTTGGTAACTTAACGTTCGTACGTGTTTATTCTGGTGTTCTTAAAGCGGGTAGCCCGTGTTATAACCCAGTAAAAATGAAGCGTGAGCGTGTTGGCCGTATCGTACAGATGCACGCAAATGACCGTCATGACATCGAAGAAATTCGTGCGGGCGACATCGCGGCATGTGTAGGTCTTAAAGACACGACTACTGGTGATACATTATGTGATGAAAACCACGTAATTACACTAGAGCGTATGGAATTCCCAGAGCCAGTAATTGCACTTGCAGTTGAACCTAAAACTAAAGCTGACCAAGAAAAAATGTCAGTTGCTTTAGGTCGCTTGGCGAAAGAAGATCCATCATTCCGCGTTCGTACAGACGAAGAATCTGGTCAAACGATTATTGCTGGTATGGGTGAGCTTCACCTTGACATCATTGTTGACCGTATGAAGCGTGAATTCGGTGTTGAAGCGAACATTGGTAAGCCAATGGTTTCTTACCGTGAAACGATCAAAAAGTCTGTTGAGCAAGAAGGTAAATTCGTACGTCAAACAGGTGGTAAAGGTAAATTCGGTCACGTATATGTACGTTTAGAGCCGATGGATCCTGAATCTGAAAAAGATTACGAATTCGTTGAAGAAGTTGTAGGTGGTGTTGTACCTAAAGAATTCTTCGGCGCGGTTGACAAAGGTATTCAAGAACGTATGAAGAATGGCGTTTTGGCTGGCTACCCAGTAGTTGGCATTAAAGCGACATTGTTTGACGGTTCTTACCATGACGTCGACTCTGACGAATTGTCGTTCAAAATGGCGGGTTCTTATGCCTTCCGTGATGGTTTCATGAAAGCGGATCCTATCCTTCTTGAACCGATCATGAAAGTTGAAGTAGAAACTCCAGAAGACTACATGGGCGATATCATGGGTGACTTAAACCGTCGTCGTGGTATGGTTCAGGGTATGGACGATCTTCCTGGTGGTACTAAAGCCATTCGTGCTGAAGTTCCATTGGCTGAGATGTTTGGTTACGCAACTCATATGCGTTCTATGTCTCAAGGTCGTGCGACTTACTCTATGGAATTTGCTAAATATGCTGAAACTCCACGTAACGTGGCTGAAGGCATCATTTCTAAGTTCCAATCTGGCGGTAAAAAAGGTGACGACGAGTAATCTTTCGATTACTATAAGCCCAAACTAATTCATAGTTAAACCCAAGTGCTCATGCAGTGATCCTGCATGAGTAGTTTAAAAAGGAAGATCTCATGGCTAAGGCTAAGTTTGAACGTAATAAGCCACACGTTAACGTGGGCACAATCGGTCACGTTGACCATGGTAAAACAACTTTAACAGCTGCAATTGCAACTGTATGTGCGAAGAAATTCGGTGGCGAAGCGAAAGACTACGCTGCAATCGACTCTGCACCAGAAGAAAAAGCACGTGGTATTACAATTAATACTTCACACGTAGAATACGATTCTCCAACTCGTCACTACGCTCACGTAGACTGCCCGGGCCACGCCGATTATGTTAAAAACATGATTACTGGTGCTGCTCAGATGGATGGCGCGATCCTTGTATGTGCTGCGACTGATGGTCCTATGCCACAGACTCGTGAACACATCCTGCTTTCTCGTCAGGTAGGTGTACCTTACATCGTTGTATTCTTGAACAAATGCGACCTTGTAGACGACGAAGAGCTTCTTGAGCTAGTTGAAATGGAAGTTCGTGAACTTCTTTCTACTTACGACTTCCCAGGTGATGACACTCCAGTGATCCGTGGTTCTGCTCTTCTTGCGCTTAACGGTGATGACAGCCAATACGGCGAGCCAGCGGTAGTTGCGCTTGTTGAAGCACTTGACTCTTACATTCCAGAGCCAGAGC
>NZ_VOYO01000011.1:0-100893 GCF_013420255.1 Acinetobacter sp. YH01021 | reverse complement strand
CTGACAAATATTTCTCAAATAAACTTCGAGTAATTTCTACCATCAATCAATGAAAATAATTTCGATCAATCAACCAGTAAAAATCCACACAAGTTGTTCTTCATAATCTCTTAATGATCTTCTTGCTAATTCGTCACCAGCAAGCTAGGTCGGCTATATTACTCTCTATCTCTAGAAAGTCAACCAGTAATGAAAACTATTTTTAAACTTATCAAATAAAACCCAACTCAATTAAACTTAACTAAGTCACTGTTTTATCAGAAGTTTTAATCTTCATCACCGCCGATGGATGTGCATTCTACAGTATTTCAGAAGGCTTGCAACACCTTTTTCAAGAAAATCATTTTGTATGTATATTTTTTAAGCTTTTCGTGTGTTTTCATTCATTTTTTATACAAATTTGCTTAAATGATGTCTATTCGTGAATATAACGTTTATTATTTTCATACTAATAAGTAGTGCTACTTACACAGAAAAGGCCTCAGGTTACCTTATGCATCGTTCTATTTACTTATCTATATGCTTAATTTCTTTAGCTTCAAGCGCACATGTTTTCGCTGAGGTGGCCACCGGTGTGGAAAATCTGGAAAACGAGCCTGCAAAAACGCCGCTTAGAACAAAGATATCAACCAAAGCGCAACAATTACAAACGCAACTGAAAGTTGATGCCAGTGCAGCACAGGCTGAGGAAGTTAAAGATCCTTTTCAGCCGTTAAATAGAAAGATCTATCAGTTTAATGATGCGATTGACCGCACCGTGGTACGTCCCATAGCCGTACAATATGTGGAAAAAGTTCCTCAAGATGTTCGTGGCAGCTATACCCAGTTCCGCAGTAACCTAGGTGAACCTTGGAATGTGGTGAATCAGCTGATTCAAGGTCGTCCTGCCCGCGCTGCTAAATCCCTAGGTCGTTTTACCATTAACACCTTAACAACTTTAGGACTGGCTGATCCAGCGCGTCGCCTTGGCTTGAGCCATGAAGAGGAAAAATTTGGAATTACTTTAGGGTATTATGGCGTGCCTTCTGGCCCTTATATCATGTTGCCATTTTTAGGTCCAAGTTCTGTCCGTGGCGTAATCGGTACTGCTGTAGATAGTCAAGCTCGTCCACAAAAATACATTCTCGAAGATGAAGATGGACTTTACTGGACTGATCAGTTTTGGCGTGCCATCGATACCCGTTCAGAAATACTGGACGTTGAAGGAGTGCTGACTGGCGATCGCTATGCGCAGATTCGCGATATTTATTTACAACGTACCAATTATGCAATTGCAGAAAAGAAAGGCACAGAACAAGATACACTGTTCCTAGAAGATGATTTTGAAGATGACAATTCTGATGATGCACCTTCTAGTGATAGCAACATTGAATCTTCAAACGAAGATCTTTAAGTTTAAGCTTCATGTATGATTGCTAGTGAAAATCTGTTCGCTAGCAATACTTTGCTTGTTATAGTACATCTTATAGCCAATCCTGGGATTGAATCACTTTTTTATGTATTTCATTCAACCGACTCGTGATATTCCTTACTTAGATCAAGTACTTGATACGCTTCCTCATGTTCAGATGATCTATCTGGATGATCATGAACTGTATGACTCTACGATTATTGCGATTGCAGATGTACATGATTATCTGAAATATAAGTGGAATCTGCCTACGATTGTACTGGCCTTAGAAAATGAAGGTACTGCTTTGGCTCAGGCCTGGGAACAAGGTGCTTTAGCCGGCTGGATCTGGAACAAGCTTCCCGAGAATCCAGATCTGGCATTACAAAAAATTGATGCACAATATAAGCGTAACCAGGATAGCCGTGACCTGCCTTCTGCTGCAGAACTACAAAAAAAATTGTTACCGAATCCGATTGAACTGACCAATTACGAGGTCGAAACCTATTTTCAGCCTTCAGCCTATCTTTCAGGGGATTGGTATGATTATTGGAAAATCAGCGACAAAGAAGTGATTTTCTATTTGGCCGATGTATCCGGACATGGCGTTACCAGTAGTTTGCTCACGTCCTGGATGGCAGCTTTCCATGGTCGCTCCAAGACGCCGCGCGAGCTGATCAAGAAGCTGAACGGTATGCTGATGCAGGAAAATATTGAAAAGCACATCACCATGATTGCCGGGATTCTTAATCTGGAAACCCATGTATTAAAATGGTCCAGCGCTGGACATTATCCTCCACCGATTATATTTGAACCCAATCAAGAACCTAAAATCCTCTCTTCCAGCAGTTTCCCTTTGGGCTTAACCGAAGATCTTGAAGTTGAGGAAAATGAATGGGTATTAAGTCGCAATGCGCGCTTTATTATCTGTTCGGATGGCGCACTGGAACCTTTTGATGGTGGTTTAAATGAACAATTCTCGCAATTATTACACCATTTACAGAATCAATCTTTTCAGGCTCCGGAACATGTGGCTGACGATATCGCCTTTTTAAGCTTTATCCGCGTAAATTAGCAGTATATTTACAGGCTTTATAAGCACTTAATTTGATTACTACTTTCAGCCACTTGAGTATCAATACACCCTATGGGATAATTTAATATCCTTCTCTGCAAATGGCATTTATATGTCAACAGGTCATGTTGAATATGCAAGTCTGAATGGAACGCATATTTTTAAGCTTATCGGCGAAGTGCGTGCCCAATCTTGTATTAGTCTAGACAAATTACTGAACAAAATTGAACAGCAAGACAACGTAGTTGGCGCTATCGTTGATCTCACCGAAACCAGTTTCATTGACAGTACCGTACTGGGTGTTTTAGCGAAACTAGGACTCAAACTCAAGCAAGTACACAATATTCAGGCTGTCATGCTTTCTACCAATTCTGACATTACCACTTTGGCCAACAGTATGGGATTGAGCCAAGTGTTTGTGATTCTGAATTATTGTGGTGATCCAAATGTCTGCACACGTGCGCTGATGGAAGAACATGTCACGCATCAAAATATGCTGAATACGGTTCTGGATGCGCATAAAACCTTGATGAAACTGAATCAAAGCAATCAGAACATGTTTGAACCTTTAGTCAAACAGCTACAGAAAGAGCAAGACAATTTAGATAAAATTTCCGAGCAAAAGGTATAACCATCTTATAAGAGGACCCTATGACTTTACTTTCTGTTGTACAAATGAATTCTCAAAATGAAATTGATGCCAATTTCGTGGAGATTGAATCTTTAATTCAACAAAGTAAGGCCAACGGGGCTGAACTGATTGTTTTCCCGGAAAACTTTGTCTGTTTTGCAGCAGGTAAACAGCGTGAAACTGCTGCACAATTTGAAGCGATTCAGCAGCGTCTGGAACAACTTGCCCATCAATATGACACTTGGATCGTTGCCGGTACATTACCCTGCCCTTATCGTCCGGATGGTTCAATCATTGAGGATGGCCGGGTGCGTACCGTTAGCCTGTGTATCAGTCCGGAACGGACCGAAGCGCGTTATGACAAAATTCACCTGTTTGATGTGCAAGTCGGTGATGCTGTAGGCGGTTATCAGGAATCCAAATTCTTTGAACCCGGCACAGATGTTGTCGTAGCCAAAACCCCTTTTGGTAATATTGGTTTAATGGTCTGTTACGACCTGCGCTTTCCGGAACTGGCGTTAAACCTGCGGGCTAAAGGTGCAAACCTCTTGACCGCACCTTCTGCTTTTACTTATACCACAGGTGAAATGCACTGGCAGCTCCTTCTGCAAACACGTGCTCTAGATAGCCAATGCTCGGTGCTTGGTGCAGCTCAACAAGGCTGGCATGGAGAAAAACGCCAGACTTGGGGACATGCAGCCGCCACCAATAGTCGTGGACAACTTCTTAATATGATCCATGCAGAAGGTGCTCAACTCATCACCGTCGACTTTGATTTAAATGAACAGCAAAAAGTGCGTGAATCCATGCCTTTAATGCAACACCGTAGACTTCTTCAACTTTCCTGAATCGTTTCATTTGCTTGCATAAAATAACAAAATCCCTGCTTATTCTTCAGGTGAAATCACCGAGCATAGAAGCTCTACGAAAAATAAACAGGGATTTAACTCATGTCATTAGAAAAAGCCGTCTATACCGCACATGCCAAAGCCACAGGGGGCCGTGATGGCCGCGCCATTTCTGACGATCAGATTCTGGACGTTCAATTGGCCGTACCTAAAGAAATGGGGGGACCAGGCGGTGGAACCAATCCTGAACAGCTCTTTGCCGCAGGTTATTCCGCCTGTTTCTTGGGTGCTATGAAATTTGTCGCCAATCGAGACAAGCTCAATATCAGCAAAGATGCCTATATTGAAGGTGATGTTGGGATTGGTCCGATTCCTACCGGGTTTGGAATCGAAGTGACCTTAAATATCCATCTTGAAGGCATGGATCAGGAAGAAGCACAAAAACTGGTCGATGCTGCGCATATCGTCTGCCCCTACTCGAATGCGACCCGCAATAATATTGATGTGAACTTAAATGTGATTACTTAAGATTTTGATTTACCTGCTATCCTGAAAAAATAGCTTCAGGATAGCTAGACTTCAATTATAAATTTCAAAATTTACCCGCTTCATCTTTCCTCAAAAGCTACTTTTCTTTCCCCCAATTGAAAACAACAGCAAAAACTTAAGAAATTATATATAATGATTCTTATTTACATTTATTCGATTTATATTGATGTTAAAACTAGTTCTTCTGAATTCTCTCCTGCTCCTCACTGCTACAACCTCTTTTGCAGATCTTTATCTCTCAGAAAAAATCCGTCCGAAAATAAAATCTCTGCTCAATACTGAAATTGAACGCCTGCCCATTCCTGCAACACCCAACAATATGATTCTGCCTGAATTTGGTAAAGGGATTATTGGTTGGGGAGCTGGCCCCAAAGATGCCGAAGCTCGTTTTCTTAATATCAATCGAGCAGATGTTAAAACAATGAAACAGGCAGGACTGAGTTTAGCGATGGCAAAAGCCTGGCAGACATTTTATGAAAATGAAACTTTGCGCAATCCGGGCAATCCGACTGCACCTTTTCGTGCACAACTCATGAAAAAAATCGTCAGTCTCTGGTAAATATTCAAAAGTCCTAATGATCCTTATAATGAAAGTAATAGATTAAAAGATTATTCTGTCGCTTCGTTGGTTACTCGCAATACTTCTTCAATCGTGGTTTTTCCGGCCAATACTTTACGCAGACCATCATCACGAATGGAACCTGACTGCTGACGTACATAGCTTTCGATTTCATATTCAGCCGTATTGCCATGAATCAAACGGCGCATATGATCATCGACTGGGACAATTTCATAAATTGCAGTACGGCCACTAAAGCCAGTATTGCCACAACGTTCACAGCCTTGAGGTTGCGATAATTTTAAATCTTGGGGATGCTCAATATTGCCAAATAGATTCTTCTCGAAAGCATCTGCTTCATGCCAGGTCGCGCAATGTGGACACAAGGTACGCACCAGACGTTGGGCAATTACCCCGATTAAAGAACTGGACAGCAGAAATGGTTCAATTCCCATATCTTTCAGGCGCGTAACCGCACCAATCGCGGTATTGGTGTGTAAGGTGGATAACACCAGATGTCCTGTCAGGGATGCCTGCACCGCAATTTCTGCGGTTTCCAGATCACGAATCTCACCAACCATGACCACATCCGGGTCCTGACGCAACATGGCTTTTAACGCACGGGCAAAAGTCATATCCACTTTGGTATTGACCTGCGTTTGTCCAATGCCTTCCAGCTGATATTCAATCGGATCTTCAGCCGTGAGGATATTTTTGGAACCATCATTCAGATCAGAAAGTGCCGCATATAAAGTGGTGGTTTTACCCGAACCGGTCGGGCCGGTTACCAGAATAATCCCGTGCGGGCGATGTACTAAGGTCTTGAGTCGATCATAGTCATTATTCATTAAGCCCAAATGGGTCATGTTCAAACGACCGGCCTGCTTGTCCAGCAAACGCATCACCACCCGCTCCCCATAAGAAGATGGCAAGGTGGATACACGGACATCGACTTCACGTCCGGCCAAGCGTAATGAAATACGGCCATCTTGAGGAATACGCTTTTCGGCAATATCCAGTTTGGCCATGACTTTAATCCGTGAAACCAGAAGCGGTGCCAGTTCACGACGTGGCTGGACAATTTCGCGTAACTGGCCATCGACCCGTAAACGCACCGACAGTTTTTTCTCAAAAGATTCAATATGAATATCGGAAGCCCCGACACGAATCGCCTCTGAGAGCAATGCATTGATCAGCCGCACAATCGGCGCATCATCTTCCTGATCCATCAGGTCTTCAGCTTCAGGTACGGAATCAGCCAGGCTGAGTAAATCCGGATGATCTTCCAGACCGGCAGCGACCTGTTGCGATTCGCCGCTATCGCCGGCAAAACTGGAACTGAGTAACTGGTTAAATTCCTGTTCGCTACAGAGTTGAAAATGAGCCGGATAACCGAGCAGACGGCGAGCTTCCTGCAATGCAAGCATCGAGGTATTGTCACGACGCAGAATAAAGGCCTGATCTCCCTCATAACGCAACAGCACACCATGGCGCTTGGCGAAGCTATATGGGATTTGTAATTGTTTAAGTACTTGCATCGCGGATTATAATAATGATGAAAAAATTTAAATTGAGTGTACTCTAAGCATATGACAGCGTGAAGTATGTTTTCAAAGATTTAGCAAGAAAGGGTGCCAAGATTGCCGCGAGATAAAGATGAATTAATCCCGAATACAGCGAAAATGCGCTGGTGGGGAGAACAGAATTTTGAAATAAATCAGTCTAAAGCCTGGCAGTTTGGCTCCTTGCTGTTTCGGCTGACCCGAGGGATTCAGGAATGGCGACTGGAATATTTCCGCCCTTCTGTGCAATACGATTATGAACAGCAATGGCATCAGATTGATGATCCGAATTTTGCCTTTCCCCCACCTGTGAAAATTGAACGCTATATGTTCAAATCCACGCAAAACAAATTGCAACTGATGCCACGCCTTGCAGACCGTTCTGTGGTGATTAAACCAGTCGATCCGATTTATATTCCTGCCGGACAGCGCGGTACGCTTTATATCAGCACGCCCTTATGGATTGCCGGTTTTGTCGAGGGGCAGCGCGAACCGATTTTCGATTTGCCGGTAATCTTGCCAAAAGACACCTGGTTTGGACCCAATCACCGTTCGGGGGAAATCTGTTATGCCACCGCAGTCGATGGCAGAACCGAACTGAAACAGTTACATCCGCGAGCCTTTCGTGCAGTCACACCAATTGAATTTCACAATACCAGCAACCAGCAATTGCGCTTTGACCGAATGAATGTGCCAGTGCCTGCCCTGCCGCTTTTTTACAGTGAAAGTACCGGCCGCTTATGGACCTCACAAATCCGCGTTTTGCATGAAAGTTCGGATCGTCCGCCGCGGATCCGGGTGGAAAACCGCACGCCACCAAATGCTGGTGAAGTCGCCTATCTGCATCCACCGCGTGATCCGGCAGGTGCGTTATTTAATATGTTTGATTCATTTTTCTAAGGGCGTCTGATGCCAAGTTCAAATATTCCGACCGAAGTCACCAACAGCCTGAAGGGAGTATTTACCAATATCAATACCGACCGTTTGACCGAAGTTCTGGTGGCGGTGGTGTTGTGCTTTATTGGTTTCCTAATTGCGCGCTTTATTTCCAATACCTTTATTCGCACCATTGGTGTCCGTTTTAATGCCCATCAAAAACTGGTCTGGCGCCGTGGGATTTTCTATTTTATCTTCCTGCTGTTTGTGATGGCCAGCCTGAAAGAAGCCGGTTTTAAACTCAGTGTCTTCCTTGGCGCTGCAGGGATTTTAACGGTCGCACTGGGTTTTGCTTCGCAAACCTCAGCATCCAACCTGATCAGTGGTCTGTTCCTGATTGGTGAAGGTTCTTTTGAAGTCGGTGATACCATCCAGATTACCTTGATTCGTGGGCATACCATTGAAGGTGAAGTGATTTCGATTGACCTGCTCTCGGTTAAACTTTTGACCCAAGATAATATTTATGTACGGTTGCCAAATGAACAGCTGATTCGGGCGCCAGTGCAGAACCTGTCAAAATTTCCGATACGGCGGATTCCGATTACGTTGGCGATCAATTTCCATGAAGATATTATCAAGGTGCGCGAAGTTCTGCTGGATGTTGCTAACAAGTATCCACTGGTTCTGGCCGACCCGAAACCGGCAGTCACCGTTACTGCTTTCCGTGAATCTTCGATTGAACTGCTGTTTGCAGTGTGGTGCCAACAGGAAAACTACCTGAAAGTACGTGATGAAATGCAGGAACGAATTCGCAACGGCTTTGTCGATAACCAGATTGAAATTCCGGTGCCAAAAATAGGCTTTGTCGATCATCCACTTTACCGTCCTGTAGAAAATGAAGAAATCGATCAATATGCCAATGAAAAGGCCCTCAAAAGAGAGCCTGATCTGAAATAACCCTTAGATTCCTTCTCCTTTTAAAGGAGAGGATTAGGGAAAGGATTCAATGCTCCTTCTCCGGCATCGGTGCAATATAAGCAATCAGCAGCATCACCCCGCCCGCCAGCAGGAATGAAATCACCCGGGTCAGGGTGCCAATATGTGACAGGTCAAATAGTACGAGCTTCAAGGTCACAATCACCAGAATACTGCCGCCTAAAATCCACATCGGTTTCAGTTTTTTGAGCGTTGCTGTCCACATGGTAATCCAGGCCAGCAATACCCAAAGTATGGTCAGACTGAGCTGAACTGTTGCATTGTTCCATAATGCCAGCTCATTAAACGGTGTCTGCAGGTACACATGTAAAGCTCTTAAAATAATATAACTGGATAGCCATAACAGGCTTAGTACCATTAAAACCGCCATCATGCCTTTATCACGTCCCACCTTAATTTGCTGTAACAGCATCCAGATAAAACTGGCAAACATGGCGATACTGATCAGGTCAAAAGGATTCAGAATTGGCAGCCAGTAATACTGAAAGGCTTGCTGACTAAATAACTGTGAACAAACCAGCCAGCTTCCCATCAGCAATAAACAGCTCTTGGTTTGCCAAAGCTGCTGCCAGTCTGACTGCGGATCCTGCCGATAGCACCACAGGCAGAAGAATAAAGGCAAAATCACCATGCTCAGATAGGGCATATTTGAGATCAGGCACACACTTGCCAAAGCCAGACTGCTAAAAACACCAAAACTCACCCATTCCTTGGAGAGCTGCAAGCCAGCCAGCGGTCTAAGCCACAGAATGGCCAACAATATCGCTGAAAGGGCAAAAACTCCCCTTTCCAGAGCACTATTCCAGACAATCACCGCATTTTGACTGCGATCCAGAGTCAGAATCACCGCAATGACCAGCAAGGGCGAGATGCCACTCCACTTCGGCAGTAACCAAGACCATTCCTGATTTTTGCGCAGGATCATTTCATTCAACAGCATATAACCCAGTGTGATGATAAATAAACTCAGTACATAGGTATGCTGACTCGGAAATTCATCTTCCAGCAAGGCAAATAGCATCAGACTGGCCGCGACACTCACGCTGCTTAAAAAACTGATACTCAGACTATCCATCTGCTGCTGGTACTGCTTTTTAAGCTGACTGATGACCACGACTGCCACATAGCACAGACTCAAAATCCAGAAAATTATTCGCGGTGTTGGATTAATCTCGACCAGATAATACAGGCTGCTGAATCCGGCCATCAGCAATAAGCCCATGCTCAGATAGTGTGCTACCCGGACATTTTTTTCCAAGGCCCATAAATAAATCAGCACACCTTCAACTGCCCAGCCAATCACACTCCATTGTTCTGTCAATAAGATCGGGGGCACCAAGGCGAGAAAAATCAGCATCAGGCTCAGATAGCTCTGCGAAATGAGCAGGATAGTTTGTTTACGGCGCAGCAGTGTCCAGCAAGCGGCAAAGACCAGTGCAAAGAACAGGCTTAATCCAGCTTGCCAGAGTTTTTGATTGGGCTGATTAAAATGAATCAGATACAGAAAAATATATGCCGTGATCGGTGCAGCAAAAATCAGCGCTAAGTCCAATACCGGTTTTAACTGAAAACGTGAGAGATCCTGTCGTACCAGCAACTGGCTAAAGCGGAAACCTAGCCAGATAAACAGCGCACTATGTGCCAGAATCAACGCAGTCATGGCATAACGCTCATATGTATAACCATGAATCAGGCTATATATCCCGCCAACGACCGCAGTCACTAAAAAGGCAATTTGATTGAGAATCTTCCATGGCCGGAAACTGCTCAGCACTGCCACCCCGATATTGATCAGCAAATAATAGCTAATCAGCTCAACGGCAGAAGCATCGCGGGTCGGTAAGGTAAACGGCGCCAGATAAGCAATCAGCAAAGCCATCAAAGCCAGTTCGATGCTTTCCTGTTTCAGGCTTAAATATAGAGTGATGGCCAGAATAATGAGAAATAGCAATGTTGCCAACGGTAACGTGGGAATCACCAGATTGTAATAGGCAAAAAATAAGGTCAGGAACAGACTCCCTAAACCCAGTCCTTCCAGTGCCAGAGCAAAACTCCGATTTTTCTGCACCAGGCGATAACCCAGACCTGCTATACACCCACTTGCCAGTGCAACTAGGCCCAATTTTGCAGCCAGACTGAGTTGCCAGTGCTCAGTGGCAAAACGCAGCAGTAAAATAATCCCAATCACCAAAATACTAATCGCGACTTTTAAGACTGGATTCCCCTGGAAAAGCCAGCGCTGCAGTTGATCTACCAGATGAGGAGTGTCGTTTACCTCTTGGGCAGACTCAGTTTTCACGAATGGAACAGAATCGGATCGATCTGGTGATCGCTGTAAGGGATCGGCAGAATGAGATTGTGATTGCAACTGTATCAAACGTCCTTCCAGACGTTGCAGCCACCTGAGCAAAAAGAATACCCAGGCCGTAATCCCGATTCCCATCAACCAGTCCAGTTCAGCCAACCCGCCGACAATGGCAGTAATTGATGAGATATATAAAGGAACTTTAGAATTGCGCTCCAAGGACATCTGCTGCTGTCCGGCCAATTGATTCATCGGTGCTTCTACCGCAGTGACATATTGCATCACGCTAAAGATAAACCCCAAACCACACAGATAAGTTACAATCTGATAACCCAGATACCAGGCGCTGATCCCGGCTATCAGCAGGGTAATCAGCCAGATCATGCGCAACTCATTCCGTCCTACAGCCATTCTTATATTTCTCTTTCCTGAATCCTTCCATCATACAACAGCTTGTGCTGCTTATTTCATCTTCAGCCGATATTCGCTAAGCTGTAAACTCAGACTCGCCTCAGCGAGCGCGGTAAAAATCACGTACAATAGCGCTGTATTTTGAATAAGGAATTGATTACATGCCACCATTTGTCTTGGTCGATGGCTCTTACTTTTTATTTCGTGCCTTTCACGCACTGCCACCATTAACCACGTCAACCGGTTTACATACCAATGCAATTCGTGGTGCGATTTCTGCTATTCAAAAACTGATGCGCCGGACCCAACCGACCCATATGGCGGTAATTTTTGATACCCCAGAACCGACCTTCCGGCATGAGCTGTCACCGATTTATAAAGGTGATCGTCCCAGCATGCCAACGGAATTATCCGAACAGATTCCTTATCTGCATGCCTTGATCCGCGCTTTGGGCATTCCCCTACATACCTTACCGGGTGCCGAAGCCGATGACATTATCGGAACACTGGCCAAACGTGCCGAGGCGATGGGACATCAGGTACTGATCTCTACGGGCGATAAAGATATGGCACAACTGGTGACCGAAAAAGTTACCCTGGAAGACAGCTTTAAAGAAAAACCGCTGGATGTCGACGGCGTGTTTGAAAAGTTTGGCGTCTGGCCGAATCAGATTATTGACTATCTGACCCTGATGGGCGATGCATCAGATGGCATCATGGGCGTGCCAGGTGTAGGTGCCAAAACTGCAGCAAAACTGCTCACTGAATATGGCTCGATTGGCGGCATTTTAGAAAATGTCGACAAGATCAAAGGCAAAGTCGGTCAAAATATTAAAGAACATGTCGATGGCATTGCACTGGACCATCAACTGGCCAGTATTGTCATCGATCTGGATCTTAACTTTGGTTATGACGATTTAAAACTGGGTGAGCCGAATGTCGAGACCTTACGTCATTTGTACACCGAGCTGGAATTCCGTAACCAGCTGCAGTCCTTAGATCACCCGAACAACCCGAATAATTCAAATTACCAGCAGGCGGCAAAATCTATTAACGCCAAAGCGGTTACAGCACCAGAACCTCTGGAAGACCATGCGTCTGTAACCAGCAGTGATGACCAGCTAGGTCAAGCGACCTACCACACAGTATTAAGCCAGCAGGACTGGGACATACTGTTTGAGCGCCTAAGTACCGAAAAACGTTTTGCCTTTGATACCGAAACCACCAGTTTGGATTATCGTATTGCACAGATTGTCGGTTTCTCGGTCGCCTTCGATGCGCAGGATGCTTATTATGTTCCCTTGGCACATGATTATGAAGGCGCACCGGAGCAGCTGAATCGTGAAGTAATTCTGGCGCAGATCAAACCAATTCTGGAAGATGAGTCTGTAAAGAAAATTGGTCATCATCTAAAATATGATGCACATGTACTGGAAAATCATGGCATTCATCTGGCAGGCTGGTATTTCGATACCATGCTGGCTTCCTATGTCCTGAATTCTGTCGCGACCCGTCATGGCATGGATGATGTGGCCCGTCTGTATTTGAGTCATCTGACCACGACTTATGAACAAGTGGCCGGTAAAGGTGCTAAACAAAAGACCTTCAACCAGATTCCACTTGAAACTGCAGCACATTATGCCGCAGAAGATGCACATGTCACCTATCGCCTTTATGAAGTCTTGAGCAGCAAATTGCAGGCACACCCTGAACTGGTGAATATTCTGCATAATATTGAAGTTCCGGTCGCACGTGTACTGACACAAATGGAAGAAAACGGCATCGAACTGGATCTGGCTTTTCTGGATCAGCTTGGGGGCGAATTCTCCAACACCATGCAAAATCTGGAAAACCAGATTATGGAAATTGCAGGGGAAAGCTTTAATGTCAGCTCACCTAAACAAGTCGGTGAAGTGTTATTTGAAAAGCTGGGTCTAAAAGGCGGTAAAAAAACCACCACCGGACAATACAGTACCAGTGAAAGTGTACTGGAAAAAATTGAACATCCGATTGCCCAGCTGATTCTAGAATATCGTGGCTTGTCCAAGCTGAAAAGTACCTATACCGATGGCTTATGCAAACAGGCCAATCCTGATACCCACCGTGTGCATACCAGTTATCATCAGGCATTGACTGCAACTGGCCGTTTATCATCGACTGATCCAAACCTGCAGAACATTCCGATTCGTGCCGAAATTGGCCGTCAAATCCGCAAGGCGTTTGTGGCACCGGAAGGTCGTGTTTTGCTGGCAGCCGATTACTCACAAATTGAATTGCGTCTCATGGCTCATTTATCTCAGGATGAAGCCTTGCTAGATGCCTTTATTCACGGTCAGGATGTACACCGCCGTACGGCTGCGGAAGTTTTGGGCATTGCCTTGGAAGATGTCACCAATGACCAGCGCCGCCAGGCCAAGGCCGTCAACTTCGGCCTACTTTACGGTATGTCCGAGTTTGGTCTGATCCGACAGTTAGGTTTTACCCGTCAGGAATCACAGGATTATATCAAGCAGTATTTCCACCGTTATCCGGGCATTTATGACTATATGCAACGTACCCGTCAGGTCGCATTAGAACAGGGTTTTGTTGAAACCCTGCTCGGACGCCGTTTATATACCCCAGATATCGATGCCCGTAATATGATGGTGCGTAAAGCGGCAGAACGTGCTGCGATTAATGCCCCGCTACAAGGTTCGGCCGCAGACATTATTAAAATGGCAATGATTGAAGTCGACAAGATGTTGCCGAAAGATCAGGCCAAAATGCTGCTGCAAGTTCACGATGAACTGGTGTTTGAAGTCGATGAAGACATTGCCGATGAACTGGCACCTAAACTGGCTGAAGTGATGCAATCGGTATTGCAGATTTCTGTACCATTGGTGGTAGAAGTGGGTAAAGGCAAAAACTGGGATGAAGCGCATTAATGCGCCTTTAACCCCATCTTCCTTATAGGAGGTGAGGAATATATTCCGCAAGGGGATGGAGGGGATTTTAATTTATAATCCTCATCTACAGGCAGCGATATTAAAATCTTTTCTGCTATCAAGTTTCGAACGCATATTTTTCTATTTTTAGGAAATCAGCAGCATTACTGGTTCAGAGTATCCAAGTTCCCTCTCCTTCCAGGAGAGGGTTAGGGAGAGGTTAATATCCCATCTTCTTCTTGTACTTCGATTAAAACTTGTTCACGGTTTGGGAAGTTTAACAAATCCCTCCCAACTTCCCTTTTCTAAAGGGAGGAGCAAATAAAAAGGACGCCTCAGCGTCCTTTTTATTTGGATCCAATTAAAGACCAGTAAGCAGTACAATCGCCACCTGGTTCATAATCATTTCGATAATAATTAAAGTCAAAATGGCGAAGATTGGAGAAAGGTCAATCATGCCCATATTTGGCATAATCCGGCGGAAAGGTGCCAGTAAAGGCTCAGCCAGCTCTTGCACGACTTCAATATAAGGCGAACGAGACTGGGTAAACATCACCACCCAGCTTAAAATAATGGTAGCGAAAATCAAATAACGACAGAAACGGATCAAATCCTGCATCATGGTGACAAAAGTCAAAATAATCAGATGGACAGGCCCATTCGGCATCCCCCCTGACAGATACATCATGCCAAAAATTTTAAGCAGATAAAGCACGACCAATAATGCCAAAGCAGCAGTACTGACTCGGCCTTTGGCCAAGGTTGGGAAAATTCGACCAAATACATCTACAATTTTAGTGGCTTTCACGGTAGAAAGAACCACAGGATTGTAAGGACTGACCGCTGCCAGTTGCATTAAAAATCGGAAGAATACGAGCAAAATCGCGACGTTAATGATAATGCCAAAAATTAGCGCAGAATTTGCACCCATACTTGAACGTTCCTAAAAATTAAACTGAAGATTTGCTGCTTTCACTGAGCTCTTGTGCCAGTTCTTGACTGCGTTTTTGTGCAGCGGCAAGTGCCGCCTGAATATTTTGAGAAATTTGCGCACGGTCGAACACTTCTAGTGCTGCCTGAGTCGTTCCATTTGGAGAGGTGACGTTTTTACGTAGCTCAGCCGGTGTATTTGAACTGGTGATGGCCATTTGTGCCGCCCCCAAAGCCGTTTGCAAAGTGAGTGCTGTGGCTACTTTTTCATCCAGACCTAAATTCTTGCCAGCACGAATCATACTTTCCATCATATAGAAAAAATAAGCAGGTCCCGAACCCGAGACTGCAGTGACTGCATCAATTTGTGCTTCTGAGTCAACCCAAATGGTCAGCCCGGTCGACGCCAGAACCTGACTGGCCAGCTCACGGTCACTGGTTTCCACAAATGCATTGGCATATAAACCATGTGCACCGGTCTGTACCAATGCAGGTGTATTCGGCATGACCCGGACAATACGCTCTGTCCCCAACAATGCTGATAATGTGGCAATTTCTGCACCGGCAACAATGGAAATAATCAGTTTGTTATTAACCAGACCTTTTAAAGGTTGCAGTACTTGAGCCAAAACCTGAGGTTTTACCGCCAATACAACGATATCTGCATCCTGAATTGCAGCACTATTATCCCCGGTCACATTAATTTCTTTTTCCGCCAATAAAGCACGGACTTTTTCGACCGGATCAGAAACTGTAATACGTGTTGCTGGCAAACCACGTGAAATCAGACCGCCAATTAAGGCTTGGGCCATATTACCGCCACCAATAAAACAGATATTACAATTTAAAGCTGCACTCATGTTCAATGCTCATCGTTGAGTTCTAAAGTTGAAAAAACCGAAATCGGCAGCCATCCGCCTGCTTCACAATATGCAGATTGGGCCAACCAAAATCCTTTAGGGGTAAACACGCCTAGCATAACATTATCTGTGCTTAATATTTGAATAGTATGCCGAGCCCAGGGAAATATTTGCGCTTCCTGAATGGCTTTTTTCAGTGGCCAGGTACCGACACGGCCATATAAATGAATTTTTTCGCCACCCTGCCGCTGCTGCAAATGCAAAGTTTGCTGCAACAATGCAGGAGATAAACCGAGCTGTGCAGGCGCGATGATAAATTTCCCTGACAAAACCTGTACGCTGTCTTTTAAAGCAAATTTTATAGTTTTCGGGCTAGTTTGAACTTGTTGCTGATCAGCTAAATAAGTCTCTGCGGTCAGACGATATAATTGCTGCTGATAGCGTACATAGTAAAAGCCTTGCCAATGCAATGCCGCCTGAGCATCTTGTTTGGCATAAATCACTTCGCGTTGCAAACGCTCCACCATATCTAAGGATGGACGATACTGTTGTTTACCTTTCATCCAGGCAGAGAGTAATTGACGTTGTCGTGATTTTGAAAGCTGTAGAAATTTACCAAGATCGAGCTGCGTTTCAGTCCCACAAGACGCTAAATCCTGTTGCAGCACTTCTTGTAAAATGTCTTGAGCATCCTGCATTAACTCACTGGTTCGCACCAAGGCGGCCTGCATTTTAGGATAACGTTCGCTTAATATCGGCCACAGCGTCTGGCGTGCCCAAGCCCGATCATAATGGGTATCAGCATTGGTCGGATCTTCAATATTCTCAATATTCAGGTCTGATGCCCATTGGCAAATCTGCTCACGGGAAATATCCAGCAATGGCCGCCAAATCGTGAGATTTTCACGTCCATCGATCTGCTTCATGGCTGCCAAACCGTCAACGCCGGCGCCAGACAATAAACGCAGCATCAGGGTTTCCGCCTGATCCTGCTGATGATGCGCTAACACCAACATTTCATCCGCTTGCAAATGTTGCAGATAGGCCTGATAACGTGAATTGCGCGCTTGCTGTTCCAGGTTGCCACTGGCGACATGAACTGGCTGAATGATGCAGGGAATATTCAATTGCTGACATTGATGTGCAACGAACTTACCCCAATCTGCGCTGAGTGCTTGTAACTGATGATCGACATAAATCGCCCGGACTTTTTCCGGGCATAAAAAAAACATCAGATGCAGCAACAGCATAGAATCTACGCCGCCACTGCATCCGATGAGAAATTTTGTCTCTGCAGGAAAGTCCTGCAGCTGTTTTAAGAAACCAGACCTAAATTGTCGCTGCCAAACTTCATTAAACGTTGGTAACGTGCTTCGCATCGTGCTTGCGCTTCCATTGGTTGCAGTTCATTCAAAGCTTCTTTCAGCACTGCTTTCAAGCTGTTCATGACCTGATCCGGATTTAAATGAGCACCCTCACCTTCATCCACCACATATTCTACAATACCCATTTTCTGCAATTTTTCTGCAGTCAGAGCCAAGGCTTCACTAGCCTGTTCAGCTTTTTCAGCGGTTTTCCAAAGAATTGAGGCACAGCCTTCCGGTGAAATCACCGAATAAATACTGTGAGAGAGCATCACCACACGATCTGCTACCCCAATACCCAGCGCACCACCTGAACCGCCTTCACCCAGTACAGTTGCAATCACAGGTACTTTCAAATTAGAAAGCTGAGCCAGACTGGTGGCAATCGCTTCAGCCTGACCACGTTCTTCTGCACCGACACCCGGATAAGCACCCATAGTATCAATAAAAGTAAAGACTGGCAGGTTAAAACGCTCTGCCATGTCTAGCAGACGCTGTGCCTTACGATAACCTTCTGGGTTACTCATGCCAAAATTATGCTGTAATTTTTCACGGGTGCTACGACCACGATGCTGACCAACGATCATCACCGGTTGACCATCGAAACGAGCCAGACCACCGATCATCGCGCCATCATCACCATATAGGCGGTCACCATGTAAAGCATCAAATTCAGTGAATATTTCACCCACATAGTCCAGGAATTGTGGACGTTCTGGATGACGTGCAATCTGCACTGTCGCCCATGCTTTTGATGGAGTTGCTTTATTTTTCATAGGTTAACCGTTTTCATCCCTATAAAGGTATTAATTAACAAACTGTTCGGATTGAATCGAGAGTTCAATCTCCCAATTTTTAAATTGCTGCTGTTCATCGTGCAGTTCAGCGACCAGCAATGGCCATTGCTTGGCATCACCAGACACGCTGAGTTGCCATTGTTGCGCATTTTCAACCTTGAGTTCAATGGCAGGAAGCATCTCATCGCTACGACTGTGATTGACCAAAACCGACAGACGAAGCAGCAAACATAACCATAAAAGTTTAGATCCACCGACTTTCATCACATCAATCTTGGCATCAGCGCGCAATTTACGCCGATGGTGCGCGACCAAATGTGACAAATGATTTTGATCAACTTGCGAGAAACCGGCAATATCCGAGTGTTGTAATAAATATGCGCCATGACGATGATAGCCACTGTGACTGATGGCCAAACCAATCTCATGCAGATAGGCGGCACGACGTAACAGGTCACTATCTTCAACACTCAAACCGAGTTCACTGGCCACGTCATTAAACAGTTTTTGTGCGGTCTGAACCACACGTTCAGCCTGTTTGGCATCGGCATTATAACGGCCGATCAAGGCATGCACGGAACGATCACGGATATCTTCATGCTTGAAACGGCCAAGCAAGTCATACATCACGCCTTCACGTAGTGCACCATCAGAATAGACCAAATGGTCAATTCCCAGTACATCAAAGACTGCATAGAGAATGGCAATACCAGCAGGTAAGACGGCACGACGATCATCTTTCAGACCTTCGAACTCCATGTCCGAGACATATTTATATTTAAGCAGTTTATCTTTGAGCTTTTCCAGGCCTTCACGCGTCAACTGTTCGCGATCATTGCTCCAGCCCATATTGACGCAAATCTGGCGGCAGGCTTTAATGGTGCCACTCGAGCCAACGACAGCATCCCAACCGGCTTCTTTATAAGTATTGGCAATTCCCGAAATTTCTTTACGTGCCGCAGTAACTGCTTTATCAAAGGCTTTGGCACTGATTTCGCCATCCTGAAAATAGGCCTTGGTAAACGCTACACAGCCCATTTGTACCGATTCGGTATAAATCGGCTCGAATTCTTCACCGATAATCAGCTCAGTTGAACCGCCACCGATATCAACTACCAGACGACGACCGCTGTTGGCCATGGTATGCGATACACCCAGATAAATCAGACGGGCTTCTTCACGACCGGCGATAATTTCGATCGGTTTCGGTAAAATTTCTGCAGCTTTCTGGATAAATTCATGGCCGTTTTTGGCTTGACGCAAAGCATTTGTCGCCACGATCCGCAAGCGGTTTGGCTGAACTGCGCCTAAACGTCCGACAAAACGGGCCAGACAGGCCAAACCGCGTTGCTGGGCGGCTTCGGTTAAATTCTTATTTTCGTCTAGTCCTGCGGCAAGCTGAACTTTTTCTGACATTGATGCCACTTTCTTCACTTCGCCATGGTCTACACGGGCGATGGCCAAATGAAAGCTGTTTGATCCCATATCGATGGCGGCAAGTAATTCTTCATCAATCAAAAAGTCAGACATTCCAGAAATAAACCTTTAACGAATTGTGCTTAGAGTAATTCACATGCATGCAATTTAAAAGCCATTTGTAGCGACAATTTAATGCCTTATTCTTTTTTGTATCGGGAATAATAGTGAGACACGATCATCACTATCGTGATCATCCATTAGACAAAATAACATTAAGCATTGAAAATTTACAGATTCCCCTACATTGTTAAAGATGGCTATGTAATACTAATAATTAGTTATCTTTAAAATATTAATCTGGAGCACATTCCATGTCTGGCAACATCATAAACACTACTGACGCAAACTTCGAAGCAGACGTTCTTCAATCAGACGTTCCTGTACTGGTGGACTTTTGGGCAGGCTGGTGTGCACCATGTAAAGCAATTGCACCCGTGCTTGAAGTGCTTGCTGATGAATACCAAGGTAAAGTTAAAATCGTGAAAGTTGACGTAACTTCTTGCGAACAAACTGCTGTAAATTTCAACATCCGTAACATCCCGGCTTTGTTGATGTTCAAAAATGGTGAAGTTGTTGCGACTCAAGTCGGTGCTGCACCAAAATCTAAACTGACAGCATTTATTGATGACAATATCTAAGCACAGCATTTTTAGTAAAAAATACGCGACTCATTCTCGCGTATTTTTTTCGGCTATAAATTGACAAACCTAGCATTTTCTCTTATATTCGCTACTCAAGAGATAAAGGATCCTAAATCCTGTCAATTTCTTACAAGACACATTACATAAGATGCCGCTCGGCAATAGAAATTGTTTTCCACATTTTCCTTTGAAACACTCAAACAGATCTCTGAATTGTTCTTTTGCAAATTCAATTGCTTTCGTTTGAATGCTGGTATGCGGCCGAATGTTACTCCCTTTCTAACCTGTACCTCAGAACTTTGATTCTATCTGACCACCTATGAATTTAACCGAACTCAAGAAAAAACCGATTGGCGAACTCATCAAGATTGCCGAGTTTATGGGCCTCGAAGGTATGGCTCGTAACCGTAAGCAAGACATTATTTTTGCCATCTTAAAACGTCATGCAATGAATGGCGAAGAGATTTTTGGTGATGGCGTTCTAGAAATTTTGTCAGATGGTTTTGGCTTTTTACGCTCAGCCGCAGGTTCTTATTTAGCAGGTCCTGACGATATCTATGTCAGCCCTTCTCAAATTCGTCGTTTTAACCTCCGTACTGGCGACACCATTACTGGCACCATTCGCCCGCCGAAAGAAGGCGAACGTTATTTTGCTTTACTTAAAGTCAATCAGATTAACTACGACACACCTGAAAATTCACGTAACAAGATTCTGTTTGAAAACTTGACCCCATTATTCCCGACCGAACAGTTGGTGATGGAGTTAGGCAATGGTACCACTGAAGATTTAACCACCCGTGTGATCGACCTAGTGGCCCCGATTGGTAAAGGCCAGCGTTCAATTATTGTGGCTCCGCCGAAAGCGGGTAAAACCATGCTGCTGCAAAGCATTGCACAGTCCATCGTTCGCAATAATCCTGAAGTTATTCTGATCGTTCTCCTGATTGATGAACGTCCAGAAGAAGTGACCGAGATGGAACGTACGGTTCGCGGTGAAGTCGTGGCTTCTACCTTTGATGAATCTCCTGCACGTCACGTTCAAGTTGCTGAAATGGTGATTGAAAAAGCAAAACGTCTGGTTGAGCACAAGAAAGATGTGGTGATTTTGCTTGACTCGATTACCCGTCTGGCACGTGCTTATAACACTGTGATTCCTTCATCAGGCAAAGTACTGACTGGTGGTGTGGATGCACATGCCTTAGAACGCCCTAAACGTTTCTTCGGTGCTGCACGTAATATCGAAGAAGGCGGTTCACTGACCATCATTTCTACTGCCCTGATTGAAACCGGTAGTAAAATGGATGAAGTGATTTACGAAGAATTCAAAGGTACAGGTAACCAGGAAATTACCCTTGATCGTCGCATTGCAGAAAAGCGCGTATTCCCTGCGATGAACATCAAGAAATCTGGTACTCGCCGTGAAGAACGCCTGATGTCAGAAGACAATCTGCGTAAAGTCTGGATTCTGCGCAAGCTGTTGCATACTCAAGATGAGTTGGCGGCAATGGAATTCTTACTGGATCGCATGAAAGAAACCAAGACCAACGATGATTTCTTTGATCAGATGAAACGCAAAGCTTCAAATTAAAATTTCAAATGAAAGGTCACCTAAGCGGTGGCCTTTTTTAGGTTGACATAAATTACAGAATGAAACAATCAAGCCTGATTTATGTAAACTTATTTTTAAGTTTTTGATTAATAAAATATTCAGATTAAAAATTGTATAACTTTTAAGTGTTTAACAAGCCTTTCTCCAATCTAAATGTTTCATTCCATTGTTATTTTCTGTTAAAAACTTCTTATTTTTTATCGTTTTTCCGTACTTTTTTGATCATTGCCAGTAGCAATTAAAAATGCGCAGTGATAGCATATTTGCAGACCAGTTAGACTGCTCCTGCGTTGTTAGTCCCTAACACAATTAGGAACAATAAAAGCACTTAACAGACTAACTTTGGTTTTTTTTAATCTCAATTTTTAGAGAGTGATGCCATGTTATTCAAAAAAATCGCTATTGCTGCTGCAGTTGCTACTACTTTAGCTTTCGTTGGTTGTGCTAAAAAAGCTGACGACGCTGCTGCTGACGCTAACCAAGCTGCTTCTGAAGCTGTAGAAGCTGCTTCTGAAGCTGAAGCTGCTGCTGACGCTGCTGCTGTAGAAGCTACTGACGTTGAAGCTTCTTCTGAAGTTGCTACTGAAGTTGACGCTGCTGCTGAAGCTGATGCTGCTGCTGCAGTTGCTACTGATGCTGCTGCTGAAGCTACTGCTGCTTCTGAAGCTGCTGCTCAATAATCTTCTAGATTATTCAGTACAAAAAAAAGAGAGCCTTTGGCTCTCTTTTTTATTTTTAAAACTGGAATTTAAAGATATTAGATTCCAGTTTTAAAAAGCAGATCAATTGACCTGCTCATTTCCCACACGTTGACGGAACTTCTGTCCGGCACGGAAGGTGACCACACGGCGTGCAGAAATCGGAATCTCTTCACCCGTTTTCGGGTTACGGCCCGGACGTTGACGCTTATCACGCAACTCGAAATTACCAAAACCCGAAAGTTTTACTTGCTCGCCTGAGATGAGCGCCTGGCTAATCTCATCGAAGAACAACTCAACCATTTGTTTTGCTTCACGACGGTTTAAACTCGTGAGCTCACTTAAATGATCAGCCATTTCTGCTTTAGTTAGTGCTGTCATGAAGCCCTCAATGTCGCTTGGTAAGTGTTTTCTAACACTTGAAGGATATTATCCATACCTGATTTAATTTCAGCATCTTCCAGTGTACGGCTTGGATGCTGCCAGAGAAGTGCAAATGCCAGTGAGCGTTTCCCTTCTTCTACTCCTTGTCCAGTGTACACATCGAACAACCAAGTTGAGTCTAAAAGCTCTCCGCCTGTTTTTTCGATAAGTCCCTGAATTTCGCTAACATTAATCTTATCACTAATTAAAAGCGCAATATCACGTCGAACCGATGGAAAACGTGATAATTCTGTAAAATTAGATACATAAGTTTGCAAAACAGCCGCTTGATCCAATTCTGCTACCCATGTGGTTGCCAGATCAAGTTCGTCTTCAAGTGAGGGATGTAAACGCCCCAAGTAACCAATTGATTGACCATTCACGAGAATTTCTGCGGATTGTCCAGGATGCAACCAGCTACGCTCTGAACGCACATATTCTACTTTGACACGACCAGCAGCCAAAATTTCTTCTACATCACCCTTAAAGTCAAAGAAGTCCATTGCAGCGGGTTTCACATGCCAAGATTCAGCATGACGTGAACCAGTCGCAATCAATGCAAAAGTTGGAATCTGTTTTAAATCATGGATGCTGCTGGCTTCTTGATAGTCAAAACGCAGACCGAGCTCAAAGAAACGTACACGGCTTTGCTGGCGGTTGACATTGTACTGAACACAAGGAATAAGGCTAGACAGCAAGGTTGAACGCATCACTGCCAAATCACTTGAAATTGGATTGGCTAATACTAATGGATTCACACTGGAATTAAGTTGCTTTTCAAGCTTTAGGTCTGCGAAGCTAAAGCTGATCGCTTCTTGGTAACCTAAAGTTACGGCAGTTTGACGGAGTTGGCCCAATTCAAACTGATCTTGGTATTTCGCCAGCTTCACATCAATCACAGGCAGGCTGATTTGAATATTGTCATAACCGTGAATACGCGCCACTTCTTCGATCAAATCTTGGTAAATCACCATATCATAACGATGTGATGGCGGTACCACTGACCACTCGCCTTCTGCTTTTACTGTAACTTCACAACCTAAACGGCTTAAAGCATCAGTAATGAACGCTGAGTCAACACTATAACCCAGCAGTTGATCGACTTGTGCTTGATTCAACTCAATTGCGTCGCGTGTTGGCAATAATGCTGCATTTTCGGCAACTGTAATTGGTCCAAACTCACCGCCCGCAAGTTCCGCAATCAATTGTGATGCGCGGTGCATAGCGATCAATGGCAATTCAAAATCGACACCACGTTCATAACGCTGAGAAGCATCAGTATGCAGGCCAAAGCTACGTGCACGACCGGCAATATGCAGTGGCGCGAAGAATGCTGATTCCAGGAAAATTTCAGTGGTTGCATCGCTGACTGCTGAAAACAAGCCACCCATAATACCAGCAATGGCCAATGCTTTTTCATCATCTGCAATCACCATCACTTTTTCATTCAGCTCCACTTCTTGTTCATTGAGCAAAACTAACTTTTCATCTTCTGTCGCTTGACGTACATGTACTGCGCCTTGAACTTTGCCGCCATCAAATGCGTGTAGCGGTTGACCCAGCTCCATCAGCACATAGTTGGTAATATCGACCAGAATGCTGTGCTGACGGATACCTGAACGTGCCAATGCACGCTCCATCCATACAGGAGTCACAGCCTTGGTATTGACGTTCTTGATCACACGACCCAAGTAACGTGGACAGCCTTCAGTCGATACAACGACTTTCTTTTCTTCGCTAATAGTCGCAGCTACTTCTTTAATTTCAGGGGCAGTTACTGGCAATTGGTTAATCACACCAATTTCACGTGCGATCCCGCGAATACTGAAGCAGTCCCCACGGTTCGGTGTAATGCTGATGTCAATCACGTTGTCATCAAGGTCTAGATATTCACGAATGTTCATACCTACTGGTGCATCCGCTGGAAGCTCTAACAAACCATCAATTTTATCTTCTAAATCGATTTCTGAAGCGCCGCACAGCATGCCTTGTGACTCGATACCACGTAGCTTGCCTTTCTTGATTTTGAAATCGCCTGGAAGTACTGCACCAATGGTCGCAACTGGCGCTTTCATGCCGGCACGTACGTTTGGCGCACCACATACAATTTGCAGTGGCTCACCTGAACCGATATTGACAGTGGTCACACGCAAGCGATCTGCATCAGGATGTTGTTCTACCGTCAGGACTTCCCCCACCACTACGCCGGTAAAGGGTTTAGCTGCAGGCGCAAGTTCATCCACTTCCAGACCCAACATGGTCAATTGATCAGAAAGTTTTTCGCTATCGATGGCTGGGTTGACCCATGTGCGTAGCCAATTTTCGCTAATTTTCATTGATATAAAACCTGTAATTCAAATCTCTAGAATCCCCCTCTGCTCCCCCATTTTCCAAAGAGGGAGAACTCCATCTATTTCGCGGAGTTCCTCTCCTTTTTAAAAGAAGAGGTTAGGAGAGGATTATTAAAAAGTTTTAAGCAAACTGGCGTAAGAAACGCACATCGTTTTGGAAGAACATACGTAAGTCATTTACGCCATAACGCAGCATTGCAAAACGTTCAACACCCAGACCAAAAGCAAAGCCTTTGTATTTTTCAGGATCAATGCCTGCAGCTTGCAGCACATTCGGATGCACCATACCGCAGCCTAATACTTCTAACCAGCGACCGCGTTCATCCATAATATCCACTTCCGCACTCGGCTCGGTGAACGGGAAATAAGATGGACGGAAACGTACTTTCAAATCTTTTTCGAAGAATTCGTTCAGCAGGTTAATCAGCAAACCTTTCAGTTCCGCGAAGCTGGTATTTTCAGCCACGTATAAACCTTCGATCTGATGGAACATCGGTGAGTGGGTTTGATCCGAATCACAACGGTAAACACGGCCCGGACATACGATCTGGATTGGTGGCTGCTGAGTTTCCATGGTACGAATCTGCACACCAGACGTATGCGTACGCAGCAAATGGTTCACATCAAAATAGAAAGTATCGTGCATGGCACGCGCCGGGTGATGACCTGGAATGTTCAGTGCTTCAAAGTTGTGATAATCATCTTCAACTTCAGGACCTGTTGCAACCGTAAAACCTGCCTTGGTAAAGAACTGGCAAATACGCTCTTGCACCTGGGTCACTGGATGGATACTGCCCACCTGCTGACCACGACCTGGTAAAGTAATATCAATGGTTTCGCTTGCCAGTTTTTGTTCTAAGGCAGCTTTATGCAGTTCTGCCTGACGTGATGTCAATGCAGCGGTAATAGTTTCACGTACAGCATGGATTTGTGCGCCGAAGACTTTACGTTCTTCAGGATCCATTTTACCAAGCGACTTAGATTGTTCCGCGAGCTGGCTTTTTTTCCCCGTAAATTGCACTCGTACTTGATCAAGTGCAGCAAGGTCTTGAGCTGCTGCAATCGCAGCGAGCGCTTCAGTGGTCAGGGCTTCCAGTGACATAGTAACTCTCAAAGCAACAGGTTAAAAAATATTTTAAAAACCCCACATTCTAACAGTTTTTAGACACTTTGATGAAGATGCGTTTTAAGGAAAATTAGATTGGCATGATTAAATATAAAAAGTATAAGATAAACACAATATCAATCAGATCAAATCACTATGGCACTCGATCAAATTTGGAAACAGCAACTAACCCTCGTCACTTACGGCAATGAGTATTTGACTCAAGACCTGAGTTTCAATCGTTGGATTCAACATTCCATTTTTAATCAGCATCAGTTTGCCTTTCGGGATCTGATATCACAACACCTGCTGGCCCAGCATTTCCAGATCTGGCTGGAAGGCCTGAAAAAACAAGGCGTGCGTCGCCTCAGCTTGCATCGCTCTGATTTACTGGTTGATGAAAAAAATCCGAATGCCAATATCGAGCTATTACCACTGGCGCATTTTATTGTCAGTCATGGCGCTAAAACCAAAACTGCCTGGATCATCGGCAAGGAACTGCCTGAATGGTACAGCGCAGACAATGATTACGAAGCACCTAAATCACAGCAATCCCCTTTACGCCATGAAACATTCTGGTGTTATGAGCTAAATCCTAAACTGGCCAAGCGCATTGATGTCGATCTGGAAGCCCCAAACTGGGATGATATTCAGGCCTATACCGATCATGAACTGTTTGAAAGTAGCCTTGCCCAAGATTTTACCGAACCTGCATATACCAATTTGCCTTATTACGGCACCATGCCTGCCATTCAAGCCGATAGCGAAAGTCATTTGGCCTTAATTCCCACTGACTATTCAGCGGATTATGCTCACCAGACTTTGTACCGCCTAGACGCCTTAAATGACTTTATTCAAACGAAAATCCAGCATCCCTATCGTGCAGATGGCGAAGTACTCAGCCCGGAGCAGCAACTTAACCTGCGACATTTTTCGCAAAAAATTGATGATTTAAGTGCTAAATTCATCAGCAAAGTCGCCAATCACTATAAAACTGCACAGCTAACACCAAAAGTTGCACCTGACCCATTTGTCGGTATGAGTACCGAAGACCGCTCACCAAAAATTTCTAAAGCAGAAAAACCTCAGGACCCAGGCAAATCCAGTTCATCTGCAAATGTGCTGACCTTAATTGTGATCACTGTGATTATCTGTCTGATTGGCTACTATTTCGGCCTTTAACATTTTGCCAGAAAAGCTTGAACATCACGGGCAGAATTCAATGGATATTTTGATATTCATGAGCAGGCATCAACTTGAAATAATGCTGACGATTTTGTGATGGTTTTCATCATCCATCAGATGATGGAATCACGACTGAGTATCTGTCTTAAAATTTCAGCATTATTTGAATGAGCCGAAGCTGTCATTTGCTGATCGGCCGGAAATGCTCTCTTAATTGACCGGTGGAGATATTGAGATAAAAAGATAAATCAGCCATACATTTCTAAGGGCTGATTTATTTTCTATCGTCTTTTCCCAGGTTTTAGATTTTTCTACGTTGAGCCAGCTGGGCCAGAGTATTCAAAAATTAAATGTCCCACTGATAACATAAGTCTTTAAGATTCTCGCCCAGATCGCTGGCATCTCCTTCACTGACAAAATAGGCGCCGGTCTTTTCATAAAAATAACGACTGGAATTCAGGTTCAATACGCTGCACTGCATATACTGGTAGGATTTTTCTCGACTTAAATCCAGACCCAATTGAACCAAATCACGTCCAATGCCGCGACCTTGAATATTTTGAAGCAAATAAAGTGCTCTCAATTCACTAATTGGTGCATCCACTGGAAAATTAAAGGCAGCAAATCCGAGCACCTGAGCATTTTCTTCATAGACAAATACCTGTCGATTTTCCTGTTCAAGCACAGAACGCTACAAGGCAGCTCTTTGTTCTACACACAATGCATCTAAAATTTCTTGTTTGATGATGTTTTTATAGCTTTCACGCCAGCTTTGTACGTGCACTTGGGCAATCGGCAGGACATCCTGTTGAGTGGCAAGTCGAATCATTATTTTTAAGCCTTATTTTTGATTATGCAGTTTAACAATGACTAAAAAATATAGGATTTACAATATTGATTTTTAAATAATATTTAAAATGACTACTTTTATTTAAGCATAAAAAAGACCACCAAATGGCGGTCTTTTTTCAAGTCATAAAGACTTATGCAGCCAATGCATCTTTAGCTTTAGAAGCTAAAGCAGCAAACGCAACTGCGTCATGCATAGCGATGTCAGCAAGTACGCGACGGTCGATAATCACTTGAGCTTTTTTCAAGCCAGCGATCATACGGCTGTACGACAAACCATTTTGACGAGCACCAGCGTTGATACGTGCAATCCACAAAGCGCGGAATTGACGTTTCTTCTGACGACGGTCACGGTAAGCATATTGACCAGCTTTGATTACCGCCTGGAACGCTACGCGGTAAACGCGTGAACGAGCACCATAGTAACCTTTAGCGCGAGCAAGAATTTTTTTGTGACGGCGATGAGCCTGTACACCACGTTTTACACGAGCCATTTATAATCTCCTTAGATGTACGGGCACATACGACGAACTGAAGCAACGTCACTTACGTGAACCATTACACAGCCGCGCAATTGACGAATACGCTTAGCAGATTTTTTGGTCAAAATGTGGCGTTTGAACGCTTGTTTACGCTTAAAACCGTTAGCAGTCGCTTTAAAGCGTTTAGCTGCACCACGGCGAGTTTTCATCTTAGGCATAACAACCTCTTTTGAACACCTGTTCGGCTCGTTTGCACCATTACAAAACGACCTGCAGGTAAGGGAGCGAGTATTCTAAAGCATCTTTGTTTAAAACAAAAGCATCTTCACCCAATAAGCGAATTTAAAGAATGATTTCGCTCTGAAATAATATCCAAGACTGGATCAGGAAAATTATTTTCAAGTTTAGAACATGGCAAAGGCCGCATAGACAAACAGATAACGTCCAATTTTAGCGATGCTGACCATCAGCAGAAAACGGACGAGGTTTTCTTTTAATAGTCCCGCAATCAGGGTAATCGGATCACCAATGATAGGCACCCAGCTCAGCAGTAAAGACCAGTAACCATATTTCTGATAGGTCTTTTGCGCCTTGAGCATCTTATCTGCTGAAACCGGAAACCACTTTTTATTTTTATAATGCTCAATCTTGAGTCCCAGATACCAGTTCACACAAGAACCCAGTATATTCCCCAAACTGGCCACCGCAATTAACAGTACCTCACTCTGCTCACCCTGCACTAAAAGCCCCAGTAGCACAGCTTCAGACTGTAAAGGCAGTAAGGTCGCTGCACCAAAGGCAGATAGAAACAGTAAAAACAGGCTCATTACAGCATTAACGGCTCAAGCCCATTTTTTTCTTGGCTTTACTATATTCCCAACTGGACCAAACGACTGCAGTCACCATCGCCATGATCCGCGCCCATTTATACTGCTCATTGAGCGGTGCAATTGCAGCACGTAAAATCTGCTGATCTTTGGTATTTAGGGCAGCAATCACCTGATCGATATGCACAATTTCAGCAACATACAGCACTAAACATGCAGCAATGCCGAAAAGAATGCTCCAGTAAATTCGGGTATTACTTTCAACAATCTTGGTAAAGTTCAGAAGAAAATCGTTCATATATCCATCCAATAAAAAACCACCGTAAGGGTGGCTTTATTTGCTTAAGGCTATTTTAGCATAAAGGCAGATGCTTAACTGACCTGTATCGCCAGCGCTTTCTGAACCGCAGGACGAGCATTCAAGCGATCAATATATTTGGAAACTTCAGGATAATCTTCCAGATTGATCTGCTGCCAGTCGTGTCGCAATAACCACGGAAATATCGCCATATCAGCAATCGAGTATTCGCCGGCAACATAATCCTGCCCGACCAGCTGCTTATTCAACACCCCATATAAACGCTTGCTTTCATTGACATAGCGCTCTGTGGCATAAGCAATCCGCTCAGGTGCAAAACGGCTAAAGTGATGATTTTGCCCGAGCATCGGCCCCAAACCGCCCATTTGCCACATCAGCCACTGTTCAACCTGAATACGCTTCACTTCATCAGTTGGATAAAACAGACCTGTTTTGCGACCTAGATATTGCAAAATCGCACCTGACTCAAAAATTGAAATGGCGCGGCCATGTGGCCCATCCTGATCAACAATTGCCGGGATTTTATTATTGGGAGAAATAGCCAGAAAATCGGACTGGAACTGGTCATTTTCCAGAATATTGATGGGAATAATTTGATATTCCAGCCCCATTTCTTCTAGAGCAATACTAATTTTATGGCCGTTGGGGGTGCCCCAATAATATAAATCGATCATTTTCTTTTAATACTCCCTGCACTTTTACTATGCGACGATGTACTCAACATAGAGGATTTAGAAAGAAACAACAAGTCTGCATTTTAAAATTATTTTTCAATAAATATCAAAATCTTATTAAAAATTTATATATTTTTTTCTTTTTGATCTTGAAAATTTCAGCTCCAAACACATATTTATTTCTGCATAAGGATTGCGTCAATCTTATGCGCTGTTGATGTCTGACATGACAGATCTTATTTTCTTGTTTTTATAACTTTGCTTTAGTGAGAAGGTTCTAATCATGAGTAACTTAAATCTTCATCCATTATTTCGTCGTAGTATTGGCTTTGATCGCTTGAATGACTTTATTGACTATGCCATGCAAAGCGATGCACCGAATTACCCACCGTATAATATCGAAAAGCGTGGTGAGAATAATTACCGCATCGTGGTGGCAACTGCGGGTTTTCGTCAGGAAGAACTCGACATTCGTCTGGAAAATAAGTTGCTGACCATCCTAGGCAAGCCTGAAAACCAGAGCAATGACAGTATTGAATTCCTGTACAAAGGCATTGCGCGACGTGCATTTAAATTGTCTTTACGTCTGGATGAATATATTGAGGTACAACAGGCAGACTATGAAAATGGTTTATTGATCATCGACTTGCAGCGCATTATTCCAGAAGAAAAATTGCCACGTCAAATCCCGATTGGCAATAAACTGCTCATTGCAAACGATGAAAAATCAGTGGAATAAGCTTGATTAAGTACGCAAAGGAAGGTCCGAAAGGGCCTTTCTTTTTGGCTACAGATTACCTAAGCTCATTAAGGCAATACGCTTTCTGATCATAAAAATAAACCATGAATGTGCCAGAAAACATCCTGTTTCATCAAGCTAGCCCGATCATGCGCGCTATGGGATATTTACTGTTTTGTTATCCGGTCGGAATATTCAGCATTTTTTATTTCAGCAGTGTGCGTAGCAATTCCAGTTTTTTCCAAGGACTATTATTTTTATGGCAGGAGTCTCCTGACTTTTATATTTATATTGGCGGCTTTCTTGGTCTTTCGCTGCTTATGCTGGGAACTAAACTGAAAATCACCTCACAAGCTATTTATTATACTTTGGCCAGTTTCCGCATCAGCCTGTGCTTAAAACGACATTCGGTACAGTATAGCTTTCTGAATCCACGCTATGCTTCTCTCAAAGCACATCTCAAAAGCTGGCTCTATAACATGCCAGCGCATGTGATTAGTCAACGCGATGGCACTTTGGATTTTAAATTGTGCCAGCCCGGTCTGATGAATCAAATTTTTCTTGGATTTTTCCGGATTCAGCTGTCGATGTTTTCCCGCCCGCAAGCTCAACAGATTATGCAGGCCATACAAAGTGCCTGGAACTTTAGAGCATAAAAAAAGCCCTGCATATGCAGGGCTTTTTTCGCTTAATGAGTGCTTACTTTTTCTTTTTAGGACCAAGTAGCATACCCATTTGACGGCCTTCCATTTTCGGCATCTGCTCAACAGTACCGAATTCAGCCACGTCAGCTTCAATTTTTTGCAATTGAGCTAGACCCAACTGTTGGTGCGCCATTTCACGACCACGGAAACGAAGCGTGATTTTCACCTTGTTACCTTCTTCAAGGAACTTGATGATTGCACGTAGTTTTACGTTGTAATCACCAACATCAGTACCCGGGCGTAGCTTGATTTCTTTCACCTGGACTTGATGTTGTTTTTTCTTCGCTTCTTTCTGCTTTTGCTTAAGATCAAACAAATGCTTGTTGAAGTCCATGATCTTACATACTGGTGGTTCAGCGTTTGCTACGATCTCAACAAGATCAAGTTCAACACTTTCTGCTGCGCGTAGGGCGTCAGCTAAGCTTACAATCCCTTTCTGCTCACCATTTTCGTCTACAAGACGGACTTCTTTCGCACGAATTTCATCATTCAAGGCAGGACGGTTTGATTTGTTACCGCCCTGTTGATTACGGTCAGGCTGTTTAATCGCTGTTACTCCACAATGTACCGGCCGCGTTCGGCTACGGCTGCTTTTACTAGGTCAACGAAAGCATCGATTGACATAGTACCCAAATTTGTTCCTGAGCGGGTACGCACGTTTACGGTACCTTCCTCTACTTCACGGTCCCCAAGTACCAGTAAGTAAGGAATACGCTCTAATGTACGTTCACGAATCTTAAAGCCGATTTTCTCATTTCTCAAGTCAGAAATTGCACGGATACCGTTTTCTTTAAGTTTTGCGACGACTGACTCACATGCCTCAGCTTGAGAATCGGTAATGTTCATCACACACGCTTGCATTGGTGCCAACCAAGGTGGCATGAAGCCTGCGTAGTGTTCGATCAGTATACCAATAAAACGCTCGAAACTGCCAAGAATTGCACGATGTAACATTACTGGCTGATCGCGGTCATTATCTTCAGTGACATAAGACGCATCCAGACGTTCTGGCAAGTTAAAGTCACACTGAATGGTACCACACTGCCAGACACGACCTAAGCAGTCTTTCAGAGAGAATTCAATCTTCGGACCGTAGAATGCGCCTTCGCCTGGTTGAAGTTCCCACTCAAGACCTGCAGCATCTAAAGCATCTGCCAAAGATTTTTCTGCCATATCCCAAAGCTTGTCATCACCCACACGTTTTTCAGGACGCGTCGACAACTTCATTTGTACTTCTTCAAAGCCAAAATCTTTGTATACATCCAGTGTCAATTTGATAAAGTTTGCAACTTCAGGACCAATCTGTTCTTTGGTACAGAAAATATGCGCGTCATCCTGAGTAAAGCCACGCACACGCATAATGCCATGTAAAGAACCTGATGGTTCGTTACGATGACATGAACCAAACTCTGCCAAACGTACAGGAAGATCACGGTATGACTTCAAGCCTTGGTTGAACACTTGCACGTGACAAGGACAGTTCATTGGCTTCACCGCATAGTTGCGATTTTCAGAATGCGTGGTGAACATGTTGTCTGCATAGTTGGCAGCATGTCCTGATTTTTCCCACAGCGTGAAATCGACAACTTGCGGGGTACGGATTTCTTCGTAGCCATTGTCTTGCTGAACTTTACGCATGTATTGTTCAAGCACTTGATAAATGGTCCAGCCATTTGGATGCCAGAACACCATACCCGGTGCTTCTTCTTGCATATGGAACAAATCAAGTGCTTTACCGATTTTACGGTGATCTCGTTTTTCTGCTTCTTCAATCCGTTTTACATAAGCCGCAAGCTGCTTCTTGTCTGCCCACGCTGTACCGTAAATACGTTGTAGCTGTTCGTTTTTCGCATCACCGCGCCAGTAAGCACCTGAAATTTTAGTCAGCTTGAACGATTTTAAGAATTTGGTGTTTGGAACGTGCGGACCACGGCACATATCCAAGTAATCCTGATGGTAGTACAAGCCCATTTGGGTTTCTTCAGGCATGTCTGCGATCAGGCGCAATTTGTATTCTTCGCCACGCGCAGTGAATTCAGCAATCACTTCATCACGCGGCGTCATTTTTTTCACAACATCATAGTCCTGATCGATGAGCTTTTTCATACGCTCTTCAATCGCTGCCATGTCGTCTAAGGTAAACGGACGTGGCATCCAGATGTCATAGTAGAAACCTTCCTCAATGACCGGACCAATGACCATCTTTGCTTCTGGGAACAGTTGCTTAACCGCATGACCGACCAAATGCGCGCAAGAATGGCGAATGATCTCGACACCGGCTTCGTCTTTAGGCGTGATAATTTGTAGTGTTGCATCTTCAGTGATGAGATCAGACGCATCAACCAAACGATCGTTGACACGACCAGCAACTGTATTTTTTGCAAGACCAGGACCAATGCTAAGTGCAACGTCCATCACAGATACGGCGTGATCAAACTGTTTTTGATCGCCATTTGGCAAAGTGATAATTGGCATAAGAAATCCTTAAGGAGTGATGCCCCGTACCATGGAGCATATCACCGCGAGATTATGATCGAGGCACAGCCTCAAAAGATAAAAACGGTGGATAAATAAAATCGATTCGAATTTTACACGGCTTGGCCGCATGATTAAACCTTTTCCCAATAAAAATAAGATTTACCGTCAAATCTATGCCTGATCGTTAAAGGCTTAGGCTCATTTTTCATTTCAAAATGTGCTTATTCCCGCAAAGTCTGCCACTGGAGAAACTTTCCTTCTGTATAAGCATAAAGCTGAGCGAATTGCGGGATGATAGCTTCACTTTGTGTCGGTCTTATAAACACATAATCATCGACATGAATATCGCACTGCATGGGCACCTGAAGCATTTCCTGATTACTGCTGCGGCCATATAACACATGTAGCCGGCTTTTTTCAGGGTAGATATAATCCGCTCGCCAATAGCCGCCATAAATAAATACGGCTTTATCTTGATGTGGAAGATAATTTAGTAGTTCCAAACCGGGAATCTGGCTACAAGGCAACACTTTTAAAATGGGTGCGGCAATCCAGAGTGCACATTGCAGTTCAGCCAGATTCGCCAGATCAAAATCGCCTGGCTTGAGCAGCATCGAGCCAAAAGCCAGGTCATTACAGACACTGTGCTGACAATGCTGCATAAAGGTCGGACTGCCACCGCCATTAAAACAGAGACCTTCATGCCATAAATCAGGGAATTGCTGCTGAATCATCGTTTTGTATTGTTGATACATCTGCTGCGATTGCTGATAACTTTTTTCAGGACTTTTCAGAATTTTTGGTAATTTGGCGACATGTGCATCATAGCCCATTAGACCCGAGAATTTGATATAAGCCGCGTTGTCCTGAATCAGCTCCATTAAGGCTATAAATTGCTGCTGCGTTTGTACGCCGCCACGATGCAGCCCTACATCAATTTCAATATTGACATTCAGGCAGGTATTCAAGCTTTGCGCGAGTTGCAGATATTGTTTTAATCGTTCCACATCATCAATTAGCCATTGAATAACTACTTGATCATTGGCTTTATTTTGATCAGACAAAGTTTGATAAAAATGTTTGACTGCCTGAATCGGCATCGGTTTACCCAACAAGATATCGGCTTGCTGAAATGTCCCTATAATCTCCAGCAGATGCGGCAGATGAAAGACCATAAAGCGCTGGGTATTTAGTTTTTCACTGGCCAGTTTGAGTAGCTGAATGCTGGCTAAAGACTTCACTACCAGACGTGGTTTTAACTTCGCAGGCAATTTTGACTGTACATAGTCCAAATTACGTTGATAGGTTTTTAAATCTAAAATCAGTTGCGGTGTGCCAGTGCCCTGCCGTTTTAATTCCTGCGTCAGTTGCTGAAAATAATTTGATTGCATCGCCCTCTCCTCATTTCCCAGATAAAAACAATTCTTTTAAATATGGATTCAGCCATTTTTGCTGTGGATCCAATTGCTGACGTAGCACCATGAAATTATCCCATTTCGGGTAGAGTTCGCGCAGCGAGGCTGCGCTCATACTATGTAACTTGCCCCAATGCGGTCGTCCCTGATATTTCTGTAAAATCGGCTCGACCAGATCAAAGATCGCGTGGTAATCCTGTTTATAAAATTGATGAATCGAAATGGAGACCGAATCACGCTGATAAAAAGGACTTAGCCAGATCTCATCGCCTTTGACATAACGAAACTCGATCGGGAAAAACATCGGCACTTGGTGTTTGCATAAAACATGCAGAATCTCGTCCAGACACTGCAAGCCAAACTCAACCGGAACCTGATATTCCATTTCATTAAATCTGGTCTTACGCGGAGTTGGAAAAATTCTGGATGACCAGTCTACATAACGAGTCGGTTTGACAAATACGCCGAGCAGTTTTTGCAGATAGGGATTTGTCTTTGGGAAGAGTCGCGTCAATTCCGAACATAGAGTCAATAAAATATCTTCCGGAGGCCAGCTCTCCTGTCTCGGCTGAATGTCCTCCTCCGTGTCATCCAGAGTTTTCAGTATCACCTGATCGGCATGCAGAAAAGCCCAAAACTCAATATGTCGGTGCTGATGTTTCCATTGACCAATATGGGTAAATATGTCTTTTAATGAACAGAGCTGGATCTGTTCTTTTAGTTTATATCGTGGTCGATTTTGCAGGGTTATTTGGGTCAATATGCCCAAGCTGCCCAATGCCACCCGTCCAGCCTGAAATATCTCAGCATTCTGCTCACGATGACATTGCAACAGCTCTCCATCCGCGGTCAGTAATTCAAAGCCTTCCACAAAAGCAGAGATGCAAGGTAAATCGATGCCCGTGCCATGCGTTCCGGTAGAAATCGCTCCGGCCAGACTTTGCTGGTCTATATCGCCCTGATTGATTAAGGCCTGATTGATCGGTACCAGATCTTTCCCCAAATCATATAAACGCGTCCCGGCCCGCACGGTGCATTGGGTTTTCTCTTGATCAAAGGCAACGATACCTTTTAACAAATCGAGATTAAGCAACACCTCATCTGTTTTGGCCAATGGGCTAAATGAATGTCCTGCACCCACTGCACGAATGTGTGCATGGGTCTTCACTAAACTTTGTAATTCACTGATCTGGCTGGGCTGAACAATCCGAGCGGCACTGAACTGGCTCCCCGACCAGTTTCGCCAGACGTCATTCGCCTGTTGTATTTTCATTATTCTTCCTGGGCTCATATTATTTTAATGGCTGAACTAGAGTAAAATACCTAAAAAATCAAACTTGGGAACCCATGCGTTCAAAACATTTAAGTAGGGTTAAATATTTTTATTAATATTCAAATACTTAAAATTTGTAAAATCGTACTCGACTAAAGCATAAATGCAAGATTTCTGAGAAATACATATCTTTTCAACAGGATATGAAAATAAATATAGAACGGAGTTTTACAATGGTTAGCGCATATGATGAATTACCGCGTACCCCCGCGAATTTTGTAGCCTTATCACCTTTACGCTATCTTGATCGTGCAGCTTATATCTATCCAAACCAGAACGCGATTATTCACGGTAAGCGTCGTATTACCTGGCGTGAGAAATACAACCGTTGTCGTCAGTTTGCCAACCAACTCCAAAAATTAGGCATCGGTAAAAATGATACCGTGTCTGTCCTGCTGCCTAACGTCCCTGCCATGATCGAAGCACATTTTGCTGTACCGATGGCAGGTGCAGTCCTGAATACTTTAAATACCCGTCTCGATGCCAAAACACTGGCTTTTATGCTGGAACACGCTGAAAGCAAAGTGCTCTTGGTCGATCCTGAATTTACCGCACTTGCGACTGAAGCACTTGCCTTGGTGTCACAGGATATTTATGTCATTGATGTGGCCGATGCAGAGTTTGAAGGTGAAGATAAGCGTATTGGTCAAATCGAATATGAAGACTGGATTGCGCAAGGCGACGCAAACTTTGAATGGCATTTGCCTCAAGATGAATGGGATGCTATCAGCTTAAGTTATACCTCCGGTACCACCGGCAATCCGAAAGGCGTGGTCTATCATCATCGCGGTGCCTACATTAACGCAGCCAGTAATATTATCGCCTGTGGCATGACACCACGCGCTACCTATTTATGGACACTTCCGCTGTTCCACTGTAATGGCTGGTGCTTTGCCTGGACCATGGCGGCCAATGGCGGAACCAACGTTTGCTTGCGTAAAGTCGATGCTGAACTGATCTTTAAACTGATTGCTGAACATAAAGTCGATTACTTCTGTGGGGCACCGATTGTCTTGTCAATGCTGATTAACGCACCTGAAGAGAAAAAGGCCAAGATTGATCACCGTGTCGAAGTGATGGTCGCGGGTGCTGCACCGCCAGCTGCGATTATCGAAGGCATGCGCAATATCGGTATTAATGTAACGCATGTTTATGGCTTGACTGAGACCTATGGCCCTTCTGCCCTATGTGCATCTCAGGCAGGCTGGAGTGATTTATCCATTCAGGAACAGGCGCAGTTGCACTCCCGTCAGGGCGTACCGTATCCATTGCAAGATGGCATGAAAGTACTTGATCCGGATACCATGCAGGAAGTGCCACACGATGGCCAGACCATGGGTGAAATCATGTTCCGTGGCAATATCGTGATGAAAGGCTATCTGAAAAATCCCGAAGCTACCGCGGAAGCCTTTGCGGGAGGCTGGTTCCATACAGGAGATCTGGCAGTTTGCCAACCGGATGGCTATGCCAAAATTACCGACCGCTCTAAAGACGTGATTATTTCCGGCGGAGAAAATATTTCTTCACTTGAAGTGGAGGAAGTACTGTATCAGCATCCGGCGGTGCTGACTGCGGCGGTAGTCGCCAAGCCTGATCCACGCTGGCAGGAAGTTCCTTGTGCCTTTATCGAACTCAAAGAAGGAATAACAGCTTCGGAAGAAGAAATTATGGAATTCTGCCGTGAGCATCTGGCCCGTTTTAAAGTGCCTAAGGATGTGGTGATTACCGAAATTCCAAAAACTTCGACCGGAAAATTGCAGAAATTTGTTTTACGTGAATGGGCCAAAGAGCGCGCGCAAGGTGAATTCTCTTAATTCCATACAAACGTGTTCTTTCAAAATCTACTCAATAAAAAATCGTGCTAAGAAAACTTAGCACGATTTTTTATTGAAATAACCTCTCCCAAACCCTCTCCTGCAAGGAGAGGACTTTAAGGAACTTACATCTCAACCATTTCTACCCCATCAATGCGTGCCACAGTCATCAAGTCTTTATCACCACGACCTGAAACCGTCGCAATAATAATCTGATCCTTGTCCATGGTCGGTGCAAGTTTAGTGACATAAGCCATAGCATGTGCGCTTTCTAACGCCGGAATAATGCCTTCAATCTTGGTCAAGTCGCGGAAACCCTGTAAAGCTTCCTGATCATTGATCGGCACGTATTTCACGCGATCCATATCTTTCAGAAAACTATGTTCCGGACCCACACCCGGATAATCCAGACCTGCAGAAATTGAATGTGTTTCGATGATCTGGCCTTGCGCATCCGACATCAGATAAGTACGGTTACCATGCAGAACACCGACATGACCGGCATTCAATGGCGCAGAATGTTTACCTGATTCAATCCCATGACCTGCTGCTTCAACGCCGTACATTTTCACATCTTGGTCATTCAGGAATGGATAGAACAAGCCCATTGCATTAGATCCACCACCGACACATGCTACCAGGGCATCTGGTAAACGGCCAGCCTGTTCCAGAATCTGACGGCGTGCTTCACGACCAATGATCGACTGGAAATCACGAACCAGTTGCGGATATGGGTGTGGACCTGCCACAGTACCAATCACGTAATAAGTTGAATCAACATTGGTCACCCAGTCACGCATGGCTTCATTCATGGCATCTTTTAAGGTTTTAGAGCCACTTTCTACCGGCACAACCGTCGCGCCTAATAAACGCATACGGTAGACGTTCATCGCCTGACGTTTTACATCGTCTGCGCCCATGAATACTACACATTCAAGACCTAAACGTGCTGCAATTGTTGCCGTTGCTACACCATGCTGGCCTGCACCTGTTTCGGCAATAATACGTTTCTTGCCGGAAAGCTTCGCCAGTAAGGCCTGACCGATTGTGTTATTTACTTTGTGCGAACCGGTATGGTTCAGGTCTTCACGTTTCAGGTAAATCTGTGCGCCACCCAACTCTTTCGACCATCGTTCAGCATGATATAAAGGACTCGGACGACCGACGTAAAACGCCATGTCACGGTCAAATTCTGCCAAAAACTGCGCATCATCTTTCATACGGAAATAGAGCTTTTCCAAGTCTTCTAAAGCCGCCATGAGTGTTTCTGACACAAAACGTCCGCCATGAATACCGAAATGCCCGCGTTCATCCGGGAATTGGGTATAGTCAACTGCCTGACTGTTCTGGCTAGTACTTTGCTGATCCACGATGGACTCCTTGCATAAAGCGTTCTATGAGTTGTTGGTCTTTAATACCTTTTGCGGACTCGACACCGCCACTCACATCGACGGCATACGCCTGTGTGGTGAGAATTGCCTGTTCAATATTGTCAGGATTTAAACCGCCTGCCAAGATCAAGGGAATATTGAGTTTGGGAAATGTGTCCCAATCGAAGCTGTGCCCTGTGCCACCTTTCAGATCAGGATGCCATGCATCTAATAGCACTGCGCTTGCGCCTGCATCTTGATAACCTTGAATTTCTGCGACTGCATCCAGATCAGGTTTTACCTGAATGGCTTTATACCAACGGCGTCCGACCTGCTGGGCGATGGCCTGACACTGTTCAGGTGTTTCATCGCCATGAAATTGTAAAATATCCAGCGGTATTTTATTTAAAATCGCCTGGATTTCATCTGCGTGACTATTCACAAATAAACCCACCGCCTGTACATACGCCGGAACCGCCCGGATCAGGATTTCAGCCTGCTCTAAAGTGACATGCCGCGGACTCGGTGGATAAAACACAAATCCTATCGCGTCACAGCCAGCATTGGCTACGGCATGTACATCTTCAACTCGGGTGATTCCACAAATTTTGGCACGGGTTCGCATATTATGTTGGCTCTAGATCTACCAATGTATTGAACAATCTGTAAGATTGGGGCAAATCATTGTAATGCAATTTTTCTGACTTGCGTAAAAGTTCATCCGGATTATTCTCGATGCAGATTGTTTATAAGGCATACAAACTTTATACTGCGCTCACTTTGCAGCAAGTCCAAGCCTTCAGGCTTTAGGGAAGCTGGTGTAAATCCAGCACTGCCCCCGCAACGGTAAAAAATGAAACGTCTATCAATTTAAACTCTTCGGTTTACACCACTGCATCTTGATGTGGGAAGGTGGATATACAGCAAAGTCGCTGCTTTGCACATTTAAGTCCGGAAACCTGCTTGTTGTGTTCTATAACTCAATCATTCACGGGGAAGTGAATGTAGGGAGCTTTAACATGTCACTTCATTGTCAACCTACTGCCTTGGTAGGTGCGATCGCACTTGCGTTGGGTACCACTTCATCTGTTTTTGCTAACGAGCAAAAAGTTGCGAAAGCATCTTTAGATACCATTGTGGTCACGGCAACTCGCTCTGCAGAAAACATTGAAAATGTACCAGCGCGTATTTCGATTATTGAACCTGTAATTCTTAAGCAATCACCTCTTAAAGCACTACCAGATTTACTCAAAACAGACCCAAGTATTAATGTCGTGCAATCGGGTGGTTATGGCCAGCAAACTTCTATTTTTTTACGCGGTACCAATTCCAATCAAGTTTTAGTACTACGTGATGGTGTTCGTTTAAATACAGCCACCACAGGTGCAGCGTCTATTCCTTTTTTAGACACCACTGATCTTAAACAGATTGAAGTATTAAAAGGCCCTGCGTCTGTGCTTTATGGTACAGACGCAATTGGTGGTGTAGTGCAGTTTGTAACAAAAACACCTGAAAAAACGGGTGCTTTTGTTACAGGTGAAATTGGTGAAAATCAAACCTACAAATCAATTATTGGTGCTGACTTGGCAGAAAATGGGGTGTATGCACAAATTCGCGGTCAAGTATTAGAAACTGACGGTACACCTGTATTCAATATCAATGACACCCGTGACTATAGTTATGATCAAAAAGGCTATAGTGCAAAATTCGGTATTGAAAAAGAGCGTTATGCGACATCACTCGATTACAGTCAAAACTCAGGAAATGTCCAATACAGTAATTGGGGTGCATTTTCCAGCCAAGATTTTGAAAATAAAATTGTAAACTTAAAAGGTCGTATTAACCCAACACAAGCCACTGAAATTAATGCACGTCTATCTCAGTTTAAAGATGACTTAGATCAGGTCACATCAAGCAGCTTTGTACATAGCACCACGCAAGAAGCAGAAATCTATGGCAAATGGAATTTCACAGCAGCACAAAATGTTTTACTGGGCATTACCCAGCGTAATACCGATGCAAAAACCCAGGCTATTGATGAAGATATTAATTCAACAGGCTACTATATTCAGCATCAGTATCAGACAAATAGCTTAAGCACTCAGGTGGGTGTGCGTGTCGAAGATAACGAAAAATTTGGCTCACATACCGTTGCACAAGGTGGTATCCGTTATCAACTGCTCCCTAATACCAGCATTTATACCAATATTGGTTCAGCATTTAAGGCACCGACTTTAAATGATATGTATGCTTTTGGCGGCAATGATCAACTGAAGCCTGAAGAAAGCATTTCGTATGAAATGGGGATAGATCAAAAACTTCCATTAAATATTTTAGTAGGTGCTTCCGCTTTCTATACGGAAGTCGATAATTTAATTAATTCGGAATGTATTATTGATTGTGGGGAAGAGTGGCTTCCAACTACTGTTTACCAAAACCAAAACATTGATGAAGCCAAGATGACTGGCGGCGAATTGACGGCACAATGGGCAAAAGATCAGTTCTTTATTAATGCCGGTTACACTTATGTCAAAACTGAAGATACGAAACAGAATTCAGAGCTATTACGTCGCCCTCGTCAGTCATTCACTGTATCGACAGGTCTACAAAATGCCGATTACGGTTTAAGTGCTGCACTGGTAGCAAAATCGAAAGCGAAGGACTTTAGTCGTGATATTCCAGGTTATGCACGTGTTGACTTAAATGCATATTGGAATATTAATCCAACAGTTAAACTGTTTACTAACATTGAAAATGTCGGTGATGTGAAATACAAAACTGTGCATAGCGCTGGCGACCAGTACTATGTGAACGGTGGCCGTCTCGCTTCTGCAGGCATCACCTTTAAATACTAAGCTCTAAACAGCAAAAAACTTTAAAACAGCGCAGTTTATGGATAATGTTATGACCGACATTATCCTTTTTTATTATCTTCATTAAAAATTCAAGGAACACATATGGGCCACCGTTTAAGCAAAATCTACACCCGCACAGGCGATTCAGGTACCACAGGACTCGGTGATGGCTCACGTGTTGCCAAAGATGATTTGCGTATCACAGCACTCGGTGATGTCGACGAACTAAATGCCGTGATTGGCGTATTACGTGCACAAATTTCAGCAAGTAACATTGAAGATCAAGCTACTTGGGATAAATCTTTAAGCCTGATCCAGCACTGGCTATTTGATCTGGGTGGTGAAGTATGTATTCCAGATTTTAATCTGGTGCAACCGGTATCGATTGAGTTTCTGGAAAATGATATCGACCGCATGAATGAAGCGTTGCCGATGTTAAAAGACTTTATTCTGCCTGCCGGAACGCTGGTGTGCAGCTTTGCCCATCAGGCGCGTGCAGTCTGCCGTCGCGCAGAACGCAGCGTGATGTCCGTGCATCACCGTGACCAAAATATTCAGGCAGCGTCACTGCAACTACTTAACCGTTTATCGGACTGGTTATTTGTCGCATCACGCACCCTGCAACGTGCTGAGGGCGGCTCCGAAATACTATGGCAAAAAAATATCAATGACAGCATCGAAAAGTAAAATTATGTTTCAAGTTAGCATCTAAAAATACACGTCAGATGTCTCTTGATTTTACAGAGCATCTGACGAAAATAGAATGTGTCATCCTTCTGTCACGTAGCCCTCGCAAAATGAACTTAACTTTCCCACTCATGAGCATCTTATGCGCATAATTGGACATCGTGGTGCACGTGGCGAAGCCCCTGAAAATACCTTGGGCGGTTTTCAATATATTCAGGAGATCGGCATTCGCGCCGTTGAGTTTGATGTCCGTCAGCTTAAAGACAACGCTTTAATTATCATGCATGATGACGACTTTGTGCGTACCACCGGTTTGCAGAAGCATCTATATGAGTGTAACCGTCAAGATCTTACCCAATATAATCACGCAATGGCCTGGTCAGAATGGAATAAAATCGAAGCAACCCCACTGCTCGATCAAACCTTAAATGTCATTCGAAATTTTGAGCATATTGAAGTCGAAATTAAAAGCGTAGCATCTGAAGAGGCAGCTGAAAAAATCGCGTTTGAAGTCGAACAACAACTGCAAGGCTATGAACAAGCAGCCATTATTACTAGCTTTGATGCCAAAATTTTGGATGCTTTCAAACAGCAAAACTCACGTTTAAAACGCGGTTTATTGGTTGAAACCGATGTCAAACATCAAGCTATTGATCAGGCGCTGGAACTGGGATGCTGTCATATTGGCTGGATGGATGAACTAGCCAGTAAAGACCTGATTCAAGCCACTCAGGCTGCCGAGTTGAATATCAGTGTCTGGACAGTGAATGATGTCACCCGTGCCAAACAACTGCGAGACTGGGGGGTTCAGGGGCTGATTACCGATTATCCAAAATTGATGCTACAACAACTCTAAATAATCTCTCTTAGCCTTGATTGATCTAGGTATTTCTTGATCCAGTTCATGTCGATAATACAATAAGGAAAGCGTGAATCGTCCTTAATCAGATTTTATTTGAAAGTGAAATAAAGTTGTCCAACATCTATATTCCGCAAATTTGCTGATAATATTGTAGAAATTATGAACAACCATTTTCCTCTGATTCATTCGGTTTCCATTTTCTGAAAGAGTGATAATCCTCAGTCACTTAGTAGGAAATCAGAACCCGTCTACGCTCGCAAAATGGTCACTTCTGCCCTACTAATTCTGTTACCGACAAGTACAATACAACCGTACAATAATGCTAGTGATGCCTTAGGGCACATGCTAATATGGACAAGATAGGCTGCTGTTAAAACCAACAGTAGTTTCTGCTTTTTGTTATACCTTCCGAGGTTCTAGGAGTGCTGTTGGAGATGAATGCTCCCTTACCCAAAGCCCCCATCAACTGGATTGCTGTGTTTGCATTGGTATTTTTACCGATTGTAGCCCTGATTGCGATTCCGTTGTATGCGTATCACCATGATTTTAGCGCTGCCGCTTGGATCAGTATGTTTGTTTTACTGGGCGTAAGCAGCCTCGGCATTACAGCAGGATACCATCGCCTGTGGGCACATCGTGCTTATGAAGCCACTTTACCATTAAAAATCATCTTGATGATTATGGGTACATTTGCTGTACAGAATAGTATTTTATTCTGGGCATCTGGTCACCGTACCCATCACCGTCATGTCGATGATGTTGATCAAGACCCGTACTCGATCAATAAAGGCTTCTGGTACGCACATATTGGCTGGATGTTACGTGATTATCCATCTGGTGCTGCCAACTATAAAAATGCGCCAGATCTGTTAAAAGACAAAGTGGTGATGTTTCAGGACAAATACTACGTTCCTTTAGTAATAGCTGTTCATGCCGCGATTTTATTGCCAATTGGCTGGGCAGTCGGCGATGTCTGGGGCGTATTGCTGTTGGGTGGATTAATGCGTTTAATCCTGAGCCATCATGTAACCTTCTTCATTAACTCGCTATGCCACATGTGGGGAAATCGTCCTTATACCGATGAAAATACTGCACGTGACAACTTCGTACTCGCGGTTGCAACTTGGGGTGAGGGTTATCATAACTATCACCATATTTTCCAATACGATTACCGTAACGGCGTAAAATGGTGGCAATACGATCCAACTAAATGGTTGATCTGGACTTGTTCTAAACTTGGTTTAGCTAAAAACTTGCGCCGCATTCCTAGCTTTAATATCAAAAAAGCGGAATTGGCAATGAAGTTTAAATATGCTGAACAGGATCTTGCGGTATATGGCCATGATGTTTCTGAAGATATCTCGGCGGTAAAAACCAAGATCGCACAGGAATATGATGCATTTACCCAAACTTTAAATGACTGGGCGAAGCTGAAAGAACAGGAAATTCAGGTCAAGAAAGCATCGATGGCTGAAAAAATCCATCAGATGGATGACAAGCTGAAAGTTGAATTCCAGCTGGTTGAACAGCGTCTTTCTCATCATCGTCAAACCTTGAATCTACTGGTTCGTAATTTGAAAAAATCTGCAGTTTCTCAATAAAAGCTGTTGAACACTAAAGCCCCGATTGGGGCTTTTTTTATGTCCGAAAGATAACGTGAACTCTCGCTTATACAACAGTTTTATACAGCTATCTTTGTTATAGTAAATTTATTCCAATCCTGTACTGATGCCATGTATTTTAACTCTCGCTATCAAACACTGCCCGCCCGCCTCTATCACCATCAAGTTCCGCTGCCGTTAAAAGGTGCGAAAGCCGGACATTTTAATGCAGCTTTAGCAGAGCAACTGCAATGGTCGGATGAAGACAAGGCGCAATGGGTCGAGATTTGTAGTGGTCAGAAAGTTTTTACTGAATTTGAACCCTTGGCTATGGTCTATGCAGGTCATCAGTTTGGACAATGGGCAGGACAGTTGGGAGATGGTCGCGGGTTGTTGATTGCGCAAATTCTGGATCAGAACCAGCAGACCATTGACCTGCATTTAAAAGGTGCTGGTGCAACGCCTTATTCACGCATGGGCGATGGTCGTGCAGTACTGCGTTCAGTCATTCGTGAGTATCTGGCAGGTCATGCCTTAAATGCTTTAGGTGTAGCATCCAGTAATGCAGTTGGTTTTACTTCATCAATCCAAGGTATTCAGCGTGAGAAGCTAGAGCCGGGCGCGATGATGTTGCGTACTTCAGACTGTCATATCCGTTTCGGCCATTTTGAATGGATCAATCAGTATCAGCCAGATCTACTAGCTGAATTTACCCAGAAATGTATCGAATGGCATTATCCAGAATGCCTGCAAGCCGAACAGCCGATTCTGAGCTTTGCCACAAAAGTTATTCAGCGCACTGCGGTGATGATTGCCAAATGGCAACTGGTTGGTTTTGCACATGGCGTGATGAATACTGACAACCTGAATATTACCGGTTCAACTTTGGACTTTGGTCCTTATGGCTTTATGGAGCGCTTCCGTCCGAACTGGATCAATAACCACTCGGATTATCAAGGGCGTTATACCTATCAGCAGCAGCCAAGTATCGGACATTGGAATTTGTGGCAATGGTTAAACAATCTGGTCCCGCTCTGCCCTACAGATTATGAGAAAGAACAATGGAAACAGGATTTAGCTGCATGTCTGGAGCATTATGAACCAACATTCTTGGAACATTATAAACATGGTTTAAACCAGAAAATGGGCTTGCCAAGTTTCCATAAAGACAGTTTTGACTGCGCTATGGCCTTTCTGCGAATTTTGCAAAGTGAGCAACTAGACTATACCCAGAGTTTTATCGGGTTGCAAAATAAAGACTATGAAGCCCTTAAAGATGATTGTCTGGACCGACGCCAGTTTGAAGCATTCCTGGCGCAATATGGATCTATCCGTGAACACCAGGATATAGAAGAATTGGATGCCGCCATGCAACTGGCCAATCCGCATTATATTCTGCGGAATCATATGGCACAGAAAGCCATTGAACTGGCAGAGCGGGATGATTTTTCTGAAGTAGACCGTCTGTTTAAATTACTCAGTCAGCCTTACCTGAAACAGCCCGATTTGGAACAGCCTGAAGATTTAGCGCCATTGCCAAGTGATGTGCCTGAAGTGATGGTGAGTTGTTCGTCTTAATAAATAGACTCAAAAAACATGCAAAAAATTGATCAAACTAAATTGACACATGAAATTATTGAAACAGCATATAAGCTGCTTACTCACAAACTCGCATTTGGAGGATTAATTACACATAACGAAAGTGCTTTCCAATTAGAATTATGACATATTTTAAAAACACTTGGGCAGTTGTATGAGTTTAGGTCAAGCGACAAATTCCATTTAGAGTTTGAAACATTTTTACCTTTAAAAACAACGAGTATTAAGAGTCAATCTGAGCGAGCAAGAATTGATATTTTAATTCGTTATCAAGATGGTGATCATCAAACTTGTGCTGCTATAGAACTAAAATTCTTTAAGAAAAGTAACCATCGGGAACCTAACAACCGTTACGATGTCTTTAAAGATCTTTCAAATTTAGAACTTTACAAGAGAAATGGAAGCGACATTTGTTATTTCATTCTCGCAACTGATCATGCCCACTATTGCAACCAAATAAAATATTCGGATGATACCCGTGATTTTGATTTCAGGCATAAAAGTACGTACAAAGAAGGAACAATATTAAGTTATAGAACTCCTAAGCCTTACGGAAACGATATTACACTCATGCAAGACTATGAGTTTTTATGGGACCAGATTAACGATTTATATTTTCTGAAAGTACAAGTTTAAATAAATGTGGATGGTTAATAATAACATCCACATTTATTTTTTAATCAATCTTCAGGATATTCAAAACGGTATCCCACACCATACACCGCCTGAATCCACTCATGACGGTTACCGGTTTCAGCCGCATCTGAAATCTTACGGCGTAAATTCTTGATATGACTGTCAATGACACGGTCAGCCACATCAAAACTGTCCGGATTAATATGATCCAGCAATTGCGCACGTGAATATACCTGTCCGACATGTTCCAGGAATAACTCCAGTAAACGGAATTCGGTCGGCGTTAAATTCAAGGCTTTTTGTTGATACCAGATGCGCTGTTGTGATTTGTCCATACGGAATAAATCATTGCTTTCCGGTTCTGATTTACGATCCAGACGACGTAACACAGCCTGTACACGCGCGACCAGTTCTTTCGGACTAAATGGTTTACAGAGATAATCATCTGCACCCATATTCAGACCCAACACACGGTCAATTTCTTCAGTACGTGCAGTCACCATAATAATCGGTAAATCCGACTGTTCACGCACCTTACGGCAAATGGTCAGGCCGTCCATACGCGGCACCATCAAGTCCAGAATCATCAGACTCGGTTTACGCTGGGTAAAACTGTTATATGCTTCCTGCCCATCATGAAACATACTGACCTCAAAACCAGCAGCTTCCAGATAGTCTCGCACCAACTGTGCAAGTTCGATTTCATCTTCAACCAGCATGACATGTTTCATCAATCTATTCCCTTCATGGTTTCATTTGTTTAGGAAAGCTCAGCTTGCATCGTAAACCACCCAGTGGTGAATGTGCAAAGCTTAAGCTGCCGCCCAGCGCCTGCGTAATTTTACATGATAATGCCAAACCCAGTCCGGTTCCGCCAGTCGCTCGGGTACGCGAATCATCGACACGGTAGAAACGCTCGCCAATACGCGCCAGTTGTTCATCAGTCAGGCCAAATGGACTATCATCGATATATAAGGTCCATTCTTTATCATCTTGCGTGGTGTGAATATGCACCTGCCCGCCTGCTTCAGTATAGCGAATACTGTTACTGAGCAAGTTCGCCACAATCTGTTTAAAACGATCCAGATCCAGATTTAACTCAGTCCCTTCGCCATCTGCAGTAACCGTCAATTCAGCCTGCTCAAAGTTCGGCTGGAAGTTAATAAGTTCCTGCTGCACCACCTCCCACGGATTCACTGTCGAGAAATAGAATTGCAATTGCTGGGCATCGACCTGTGCCAATGCTGCCAGATCTTGGGTCAGTTTTTTCAGGCTATTCACCTGAGCCAACATGGAAGCAAAATGTTCAGGCGTTGGTTTACGGATTCCGTCCTGCATCGCTTCAATCTGTGCTTGCAACACTGCCAATGGGGTTTTTAACTCATGCGAAGTATCTGCCACCCACTGACGGCGTGAGGTTTCATGCTGATCCAGAATCACCGCCAATGCATTTAATTCATTGGATAAATCACCTAATTCATCATTCCGGTTCACTTTCACCTGATATTGATAATTTCCTTGGGTCAAGGCACGTGTACCATTGAGCAGACGTTGAATCGGCTTTTTAAAATAAGTCGCCAATAACAGGGAGGCAATCAGACTCGCCAAAATACTGAGTGCATAGACCAGAAATAAATAACGCTTCTGGTTACTGAAGAAATTAATACTGAGCGCATCATCCTGATCCAGAACCGGTTTTAAGCCCAAATAGCCGACAATCTGGTTATTCACCATAATTGGGCGATAAGAGACCTGCTCATCCGAAGCCTCACCGACCACAAAACGACGCTTGGCATCATACAGAGAAAGACGTGAACTGAGACCAAGACGATCCGGCATCTGGATAAACTGTTTCTTGCCGGTCGGCTGCTGTGCTGGCTGTTCCCCATTCTTGCGATCAGCCCTAAACAGATTCTGATTGGAGCTGAGCGGGAATTTCAAGCCTTCAAAGGGCTGAAACTGTGAAGGCAAATTAGATGCCAGCACACGTAATTCTTCTTCATTGACCTGACGTTGTGGCAGCGCCGGATCTACCATACTGGGTGCGACCTGAGCCAGAGTCTGTTCCTGAAAATAACGCTGCTGCAAGGCAATATCATACTGACGGCGTAACCACCAGCGTGACAAACGGTCATAATCATCCGGTGCGGCTTCACCTTCCATCTGGAGGATCTGTGCCTGAATCGCATTGCCCCAGTCCTGATAGACTGCATAGACATCTGCCAGATTTTCAATCACATAATCCAGCTTCTGCATTTCGACATCAGCCACATAACGGGCGAAATTACGCTGCATATTCAGATGCAATACACCCAGACTTACCGTGGTAATGACCAGCGTGGTCAACAGCACGGTCAAAAATAGACGTAATGCAATGGGAATGCGGCGAATGTTCAAAATAGAAATCTCAATTTTTCTTCTATATTCATTATTGTAGCGAACACCGCAGCAAAAAACTCTTCATTGTTTCTTCATCTTTATTGTTTAATCTTTATCTGACATAGAATCAGCTTCTTGACGGGGATAAATACAATGCAAACCATGACAAAAATAGCTTTAATCAGTGCAAGTGTTTTATCAATGGGTGCGTTGACTGCCTGTCAATCCACCAGTAATGTCCCAAACAATGATCACCCCCATATGATGAAACATCATGAAGGCAAAAAACAGCATCTAACTCCCGAACAGCGTGAACAGTTTAAGGCAAAGCGTGCAGAACGCATGCAGTTTGCCAAACAGCTTCAACAGGCCTGCGACAATAAAGCTGTGGGCTCGGCTGTTCAAATCAAGACTGGCGATAAAACCATAGACGGCACCTGCAAGATGGTCTTTAAAGCAGATCATAAAGAGATGAAAAGCCATCGCGACATGAAAGCTGAGCATCGTCCAATGCGTGCCGATATGCGTAGAGGCATGATGCACGGTGAAGTCTTGACGGATGCCAAACGTGCAGAATTGACTAAACAGTTTGATCAGCGCCTCGCTCAACGTCAGGCACATCAACAAGCCATGCTGCAAGCCTGTCAAGGCAAAAAAGACGGGACTGCTGCACAGATCAAGATGAGCGAACAAACCATCAATGGCAAATGTCATGTCCGTTTCCAGCCCACAGCCTCTACCTATTAATGCATAGGAATCAAGGCTTCACGACTAGCACCTTCGGGTGCTTTTTTATTGCGTGCTCTTTCATGCATACAGTTGACTATTCGTTTCCTGCAGAATATGGCTAAAGTCTTTATACTCAAGACCTTTAATGCGTCATGCAGATTAATCTTTGACTTTACAGTCACCAAGAAAACACCCCGAAAAGCTTGTACCGCAGGGGAAGTTGTTGCACGATTAGATCATTCCAAACCGTGTCAGTGAAGACAGGTTTTAGTTCATCTAAGATTATAACGCTGGTTCAACCAGTATTGAGGAAACCGATATGCCACAATACAAAGCGCCTTTACGTGATATGCAATTTGTGTTGCATGAATTATTAAATGCTGAACAACACTATGCAAATCTCCCTGCATTCCAAGAAAACGTAAGCCGTGAGCTGGTAGATCAGTACTTAGAAGCTGCGGCCGACTTCTGTGAAAACGAATTGTCTCCGATCAACCAGACCGGTGACCGTGAAGGCTGTACCTGGAATGACGGCGTTGTTACGACTCCGACTGGCTTTAAAGAAGCGTACCAAAAATACATCGAGCTTGGCTTCCCTTCTCTTTCTGCTGAAGAACAATACGGCGGTCAAGGCTTACCGAACTCTTTAGGTATCGCGATTTCTGAAATGGTGGGTACTGCGAACTGGGCATGGGGCATGTACCCTGGCCTGTCTCACGGTGCGGTTCGTACTTTAGAACATCATGGTTCAGCTGAACAAAAAGACGCTTACCTGCCTAAACTGGTTTCAGGTGAATGGACGGGTACCATGTGCTTAACTGAATCTCATGCGGGTTCTGACTTGGGTATTATCCGTACTAAAGCTGAACCACAAGCGGACGGTAGCTACGCAATCTCTGGCGAGAAGATCTTTATCTCTGCTGGTGAACACGACATGGCAGAGAACATTATCCATATCGTACTTGCTCGTCTGCCAGGTGCACCGAAAGGTACCAAAGGTATCTCATTATTCATCGTGCCAAAATTCAACCTGAATGCTGACGGTTCTATTGGCGAGCGTAACGGCGTACGTTGTGGTTCGATCGAACACAAGATGGGTATCCATGGTAACGCGACTTGTGTCATCAACTTTGACAATGCTAAAGGCTTCCTGATTGGACCTGAAAACCGCGGCTTGAACTGCATGTTCACGTTCATGAACACAGCACGTATCGGTACAGCAGTTCAAGGTCTTGCAGCATCTGAAGGTTCATTCCAAGGCGCGCTTGCATACGCAAAAGATCGTCTGGCAATGCGCTCTCTTTCTGGTCCTAAAGCACCTGAAAAAGAAGCAGATCCAATTATTGTGCATCCTGCGGTACGTAACATGCTTTTAACTCAAAAAGCATATGCAGAAGGTGGTCGTGCACTGGTTTACCTGTTAGCACAATATGCTGACGTGGTTGAACATGCTGCAGAAGAAGCAGACCGTAAATTTGCAGACAACATCCTGTCATTGCTAACACCAATCGCAAAAGCATTCCTGACTGAAACCGGTTCTGAAGCTGCGAAACACGGTGTTCAGGTATTCGGTGGTCATGGCTTTATTTCTGAGCACGGTATGGAGCAGATCGTACGTGATACACGTATTGCTTGCCTGTACGAAGGTACCACTGAAATTCAGGCACTAGACTTGTTAGGCCGTAAAGTATTGGGTACGCAAGGTGCAATGTTGAAAGACTTCACCAAGATCATCCATAAATTTGCTGAAGCGCACAAAGACAATGCTGCAATGAAAGAATTCGTTGAACCATTGGCTGCCTTGAACAAAGAATGGGGCGATCTGACCATGCAGATTGGTATGCGCGCGATGCAAAACCCTGAAGAAGTGGGTGCGGCTGCAGTCGATTACCTCTACTTCTCTGGTTATGTCACTCTAGCTTACCTATGGGCACGTATGGCATTGGTTGCTCAGGAGCAACTGGCTGCGGGCACCACTGAGGTTGATTTCTACAATGCCAAAGTGACGACAGCACGCTTCTACTTCAAGAAAATCCTGCCACGCGTTCGTTCACACGTTGAAGTGATTGCGACAGGTGTAGAGCCATTGATGAACCTGGATGCGGAACACTTTGCATTCTAAGTTAGTCTCAGACTAGCTACATTTCAGAAAAAGGACGGTCAATCAACAGGCAGTCCTTTTTCTTTATAAAGAGTTACAGAATTAACCTTTAGTCGTCTAACATTCAGATTTTGAGTGTTTTAGACTGATTAAAACTCATTTAATCAAACAATAAACAGGTGACACACCATGCCAATTTATAACGCGCCACTTGCCGATATGAAATTCATCCTGAACGATGTCTTCAATGCAGAACAATTCTGGCAGGCCAATGAAAATCTAGCGCATCTGGATGCTGCGACAGCAGAAGCGATTCTTGAAGAAATGGCAAAATTTTCTCAAAACGTCATGCTTCCTCTGAACCGTACCGGCGATGAAGAAGGCGCAAAAATTGAAAATGGTAATGTGACCACACCTGCTGGCTTTAAAGAAGCGTTCAAACAATATGCAGAAGGTGGCTGGATTGGTCTGGGCGCAGATATGGAATGGGGCGGCCAGGAAATGCCGAAAATGCTAACGGTACTTTCTGATGAAATGCTGTTTGCCACCAACCCGTCTTTCATGCTGTATCCATTGCTTTCTGTTGGTGCGGGCATGGCGCTGAACAGCTATGCTTCACAAGCACAAAAAGAAACCTATTTACCTAAAATTTATTCGGGTGAGTGGTCAGGCACCATGTGCTTAACCGAACCACATGCCGGTACTGATTTGGGTATTATCAAAACCAAAGCTGAACGTAACGAAGACGGCACTTATAGCATCAGCGGCACCAAGATTTTCATCACGGGTGGTGATCATGACCTGGCGGAAAATATTATTCACCTCGTTCTAGCGAAAACCCCAGATGCCCCTGCTGGCTCTCGTGGTATTTCTCTGTTCATCGTACCGAAATTCTTGGTCAATGAAGATGGTTCTATCGGCGAGCGTAATCCGGTCGGCCCAGGTTCAATCGAACACAAGATGGGGATCAAGGCATCTGCGACTTGTGTCATGAACTTTGACGGTGCCAAAGGTTACCTCGTTGGTAAAGAAAACGAAGGTCTCGCTGCGATGTTCGTGATGATGAACTACGAACGTCTGTCGATGGGTATTCAAGGCCTAGGTGCTTCTGAATTCGCTTATCAAAACGCTGCGCAATATGCCACAGACCGTTTACAGGGTCGTAGTGCGGCTGGCGTTCAGTCACCAAGCAAACCTGCGGATAGCATTCTGGTGCATGGTGATGTACGCCGTATGCTGCTGAATGTACGTGCCAATAACGAAGCTTCGCGTGCCTTTGCAGTTTATGTAGGTCAGCAACTGGATATCACCAAATTCTCTACTGATCCTGAAGCGGTGAAAAAAGCCAATGACCGCGTTGCGCTATTAACACCAATCGCGAAAGCGTATTTAACGGATACCGCATTCCAGGCGACCCTAGATGCACAAATGGTCTTCGGTGGTCATGGCTATATCCGTGAATGGGGCTTGGAGCAATGTATCCGTGACCTACGTATTTCCCAGATCTATGAAGGCACCAACGGTGTACAGTCACAAGACTTGATCGGCCGCAAAACCATTAAATGTGGCGGCGAATATATCTCTGAATATATCTCTGAAATCCGTGACTTTGCCAATAGTCTGGATGCGGATCTAAACTTTATTAAAGATGCCACACTGGATGCAGCAACTGAAGTTGAATCGGTGACTCAGTACATTCTGGAAGCAGCACGAGAAAGCCATGACTTCCCGAATGCAACCGCAGTTGACTATCTGCACGCTGTAGGTCTGTTGAGCTTCTCTTATATGTTCGCGCGCATTACCAATGCAGCGAAAAATAAAGACGGTGAGTTCTATCAAAATAAAATCGCTCTGGCACGTTACTTTGTACAACGCATTCTGCCTGAACTGGCATTACGCATTACTAAAGTGAAATCAGGTTCTGACGTCATCATGAACTTCTCTGAAGATTATTTCACGACTCAAGCTTAAGCTAAAAATCTGCAATAAAAACGCCTGCATCAGCAGGCGTTTTTTATGAAAATGCAACAATTAAACTTTTTGAATTAGCAAGGTATCCGTCTGATTATTGCTTTTCGGATTCGAATGTTTATTCACAATTTTGATATTCCCCTCTGACTCTAAAGACTCGCAGAGCTCCACCACCTTTTGCATATCTTCAGCCTTAATGCCTACGCCGAGGATTAATTTTTTTCCGGCTTCTAATTGGCTAATTTTTGTTTGAATTTTATCTAACACTTTTTTCTCCTATTTATTCAATGTTACCACCCATACAATATAGCAATTTAGTCTAAAAAAAGCGCAAAAGTTCAAATAATTTAATCTTTATTTTTCATTCAATCATTCTGTGCATGATCTTTGCACGTTATTCTGCAACTATCTTTATTTCACATGAAAAATCAGGAGGATAATATGTCTAAATCACGTCCGAAAATTGAAAAAATTGAAGCTCTCCTCGACCGTCTTGGCAATCTTGCTGTAGAAAGCTTTCATTATATTGCGCTGTTTATTATTGGCTGTATGGTGATCTGGTCCGCTGGCCATACCGTCATTGACATTCTGACCGTGAAACAGTTCGCCACCATTGACGACATTCTTCTGTTGTTTATTTATCTGGAACTTGGTGCCATGGTCGGCATCTATTTCAAAACCAACCATATGCCAGTACGTTTCCTGATTTATATTGCCATTACTGCACTGACCCGTTTGCTGATTGCAGATATTCAACACACGCATAAAGCCAGCATGGATCTGGTGATTATTACCGGTTCGATTCTGATTCTGGCCTTTGCGATATTAGTGGTGCGCTATGCCTCATGGACTTATCCATCCGTGATTCGTGACAAACATAGTGAAAAGCCATTACCCCTTGGCAAAACACCGCGTCCAGAAGATGATGAATTGGCATAGTCTTTTAAGCCCTCTTTTTTTGCACTTCAGCTTAAAGTAATACTTAAGCCTCGTTTAGGGTTTTGGGAGATTTATCTCAAGCAATCTCTCCCTTGCGTAGCAGTGCTACTCATCTCCTCACAGGAGAGGGAACTATTTTGGTCTTTTTGAGTTATTGACGTTTATAACTGAATTATCCGTTCAGAGTTTAGAGCAGTTTAACGATTCGGCACCAGCACATAGCGTCCGTTTTCATAAATCCAGTAGCTGCCACGCGGTGGTGCTGGTAACCCTAAACGCTGCCAATCGGTAATTACCGTATATCTCGAACTTTCAATCCGGGCAACATTCGGATCACCATTGACCCAGCTATAACTATTCGAATTTTGATAAATAGTGGTCGGTGCCTGATACTGAATGTTTAATCCACTTTGACTCTGTGCAGGTGGATAGCCCCAATATGGTGGTCGTTGCGGGTAATGTGGTCTTGGTGGCAGCGGACGTTGCGGATAATGCCGCCGTGGTGGATCATAAGATCGTGGAGCGCTGCGATAATTCGGTGTGGATCGATCTACACCACCATAACCCACCCAAGCATTGCCAGCCATACTTTGTGCAGAAGCTCCTAATAGCAATGCAGCCAATATTGCACTCGATAGTACGATTCTCATTTGAGCTTCCTCCGAATAATCTGCTTATATTTTAAACAAAATAGATGCAGAAAATATGGATAAGCTCGCTGGAGCTGCAATTTTTTGTAATGCGCTCGCCTATTTTCAATCTGACAGGCACGTCGGCAAACTACTGCTTTATGCTAAAATTACTTTTTTTAATGTTTCGAGTTGAATACTGTGTCTGATTTAAATTTCGATCGTTTACATGAATATTTTTCTAAAGTGCCGAGTGTTCAGAAAGAACGGATTGATAGCTATGGTTCAGATGGCAAACAGGCATGGTGGTTTAAGTTTCAGATCAATGTCGATCATCCGCTGGCTTGGCAAACTGTGCAAGAGCTGGGACATGTCCTGAATTATATTTCTAAAAATGAACGTCTTCCGACGCAGTTCCTGCCAGTATCTCCACCACCGTATATGAATGGTATCGCCAGAGATTTCTTGTGCTGGGTGATTCAGTGTAATCATGCCGATTTCCCGCCCGATGTCGTATGTGACTGGCTAGAAGCGCGTCTACCAAATCCAGTCGATGATGAAGCGCAATGGAAAATTAAAACAGATATTTCTGAGCTGGATCAATTAACGGATAAAGAGCTGGATCAGTTGGTTCCGCCGAATCCAGAATCAAAAAGCTGATAATAAAAAATCTCCCTAAATCCCTCTTTTTCAAAGAGGGACTTTCCTCCCTTTAAAAAAAGGGGGGTCAGGAGGGATTTAAAATCAAAACGTCGACCAGCCGCTCCATTCCATAAAGCGATACAGCCAATATTTAAAGAATGAGTTTTCTGCATATTGCGTGTAGTCCACACTCATAGAACGGCCATTCAGATTTGACCATGCACCCTCAAAATATTGCTGGGCATCCCGGAAGACTTCGGCCTGAGGCTGACCCACCACGCGCATATTAGTTTCCAGATTATAGTTTTTCAAATTGCGTACCGTAAAATTGGCCGAACCTAAAATCATTTCAGCTTGCTGAGCATTGCGCTTCATTAGGATCTTGCTATGACATTGCTCACCCTGAGTATGACACCAACGTACATTTATACCCGCTTCGTGCAATTCTGAAGCCACCTGCCGATTTGGAATTCCATTCTTTTCACGGCCAAAGGCATCTTTATTTGGGTCGAGTAAAATCCGGACTTTGACACCACGTTCATGGGCCGCTATCAGACTTTTGATAATTTTTCGCTCAGACAGATAAAACATTGCCAGATCAATCTGTTCACTGGCTTTCGCGGTCTGAATCAGATTCAGAATCGCATCATAAATGGCTTTTTCAGTCAGCACCTGAGCTTGTGGCTGGCTACTGTCTGCCTGAAAATCCCCAGCGACAATGGCTGGCATATTCGCTTGTGACATCATGCCCACAGACAGTTCTGTTTTCAAAATATCCACAGCTGTGCTCCCCCAGACCAATAAACCAATATTGGAATGCCGTGAACTGCCATCATGCGGGTTCATGGACGTGACCAGTGCTTTCCAGCCTTGATCAGTATCCACCACCATGGTTTTGCGATGATTGGCTTTAAAGTTAAATAAATCAAAATAACTGCGCAGAGTAATTTTTTCTGGGCCAAATGGGTTTGGCAACCAGCCTGTTTCCGGATTATTGCCAATGCCCTGGCAACAGATATACCAGAAGCCGGACCAGCTTGGATTGGAAGCGCGCAACGGCGTCAGATTGGTTTCAATCACATCAATACCGTGCTGACGTAATTTCCGATACTGCTCAGATCTAATCCCGCCATAAACTGAATTAATCGGATCGGTAATAAACTTGATTTCCACCTCAGGCTGCAGCAGGCGCTTACTGATTAAAGCATCACTCAGCTGTTGACTCAGTGCCTGATGCTGCTGCGTAGATGCACCGGTTTGCTGATTAAATAAAAACATGTCCAGCACAATCAGTGATTTGGCCTCTTCAATCATTTTCAGCATTTCATTAAAAATGCGATGATCTAAATGCTGTTTTCCTTCTGCATCCAGATAAGTCTGATCGGCCAGAAATTTGACTTCGGCATGACGCAGTTTGCCTGTGTAATTCAGACCTTCCGGCAAAGGCTTATACGTGTGGTAGATCGCCGAAGCCAGATAACCCACGGCCAGCATACTAATGATCAAAGCCACATAACGGCGATTCGACCAGTTTAATTTATTGTGAATTCGTTGAAAGATACGCATAAGAAAAAACCTAACCCAATATACTCAGGCTAGGTTTTATCTTATGATTTTTCAAGTAGATTTCGGTGAGATCTAGATGATTTGGTCGATTATTTCAGTAGACCTGTTAGAAATCATACTGCACGCCAACAGTAAAGTTGCGACCCACCTGCGGAATATTCGACAGGAATGAAGTATGTGAATACACCTGATCATCGAGCAGGTTATTGGCCTTGAAATAAACTCGATAAGCATTGTTATCTGCAAGGCTATTGGCATAGCTTAAGCCAACATTCACCATATTGTAGCCCTGGGTTTCATCTTCATAGCTGGCGATCTTGTCCTGATTAAAGACATGATAATATTCAGCCAGACCTGACCAGCCATCGGCAAAGTCTGCTTCTACTTTGGTGCCTAAGCGACCTGCAGGTACACGTGGTGCATTCTCAGCTTCAATCTTGCCACGCACATAGTCCCCAAAGACGCTGACTTTATACATATCATTGATCTGATAACCGGCTTGTGCTTCTGTACCATAAAATCTAGCTTTGTCTTGGGTATATTGCACGCCACGTAAATTACCTTTCTGCGCTACCGTTTCGCCATAGATATAATCATCAAACCAGTTGTGATAGACATGCACATGGTAATCCAGTTTATCCCCTTCATAATGCAGACCTAACTCGAGATTATTTGAAGTTTCTTTATCGAGATCAGGATTACCGAGTTCATAGGTATTGGTCGCAAAATGCAAGCCATCAGCATAGAGTTCTTGAGCTAAAGGCAAACGCTGCTGATGAGATCCCACCACAGAAAGTTTGTAGTTCGGTGCAAATTCCCAGTTGGCAGCAGCGGATGCAGAGACACCAGTCCCCGAATAATCTTTCTGATCCGAATCTACTTTCACTTTTTGATGATCGACACGCGCACCAAGTTCAACATGCACATCGCCGATCTGTTTATGTTCCAAAGCAAATAAGCTGTATTTCTGGGTTTTGGTGTCTGCCATCAGCACATCATGATTATGACTCGCATGCTCACCATGATCATGCTCATGTCCTTCATGATCGTGCTCTGCATGACCATGTGCTTCTGGAGCGGATAAATTAATTTTTTGCTGTGAAAGCTGGGTTCCAATCACCCCCTCCCAACCTGCGACAGGAACATGCACCAGTTCTAAACGTGCATCATAGCCCTTGCTTTTAAAGTTACTGATGACTGCATTTTCTTCCAGTTCATCATGTTCATAATCGGTAAAGCTGGCATGTGCACGTAATTTTTCAATACCGGCAAAAGGCTGTTCCAGTTCGGTGCGTACTTCATAGCGTTCAGATTTTAAATCTACCCATGGTCCACCATGCTCTTCATGGGCTGATGTATCTGGGTCAGGTGTTGGACAACCATGAAAATGATCACCATGTAAAACACAACCATGATATTCATGACTATGCCCTGGCAAGCCATACTGATCCTGACGGTTACTATAAGACAAACCAACAAAACCACGATCATGAATCCATGATCCGCCAATATTGACCGTTTGCCCTTCAGCAAAAGTATTGCCCACACGACGTTCTTTTTCTAATTCGTCATCATGCTCATGAAAATAATCAGGTGCAATATAATCATTGGCGTTACGCTTTGAGCCTTCTACACGCAAAGCAAAGTTTTCACCAATACCCGCTGTTACACCAGCACTTGCCAGTTTTTCATCACTGCCCCTGTTATAACGCAGGCCGACTGTACCTTCCAGACCACCTTCAGGCATTTGAGTTGGGATTTTTTGATCAGTGACATTCACCAACCCACCGACTGTACCGGCACCATAAAGCAATGTAGATGGACCGCGAATCACTTCGACCTGTTTCGCCAGAATCGGATCAACGGTGACAGCATGGTCAGGAGACAAAGTGGATACATCCGCTGTTTCAGAAGCATGCTGCAACACTTTCACGCGTGGACCATCTTGACCACGAATCACCGGACGGCTTGAGCCTGAACCATATTGATTAGAATAAACACCAAGCTCATCTGCCAAGGCATCACCAATGGTAGTGGCACGTTCAGACAGCGCTTTCTGATCCACGACCTGATCCGCAACCGCAAAATCCGCCGCAGTCTGCACCAATGGATGAGCTTGCACCTGAATCGTGTCCATGGTCTGAACCGGGATAGAAGATGAGGATTGCTCTGCAAATACTGTAGGCGCAACTACAGCAAAAATTGACAATGTTATTAGATTCTTAGGGAAGGACATGACCGAAGCTCAAATTCAGTAATCTGGATGAATGTTATAATATAACATTTCATTGTTTTTGCAATCCTTTACGACACTCAGTGATATATTTTATCAAATGGAGCGTAAAACTCCGTCCTTCATGACAGAGATATAAGTGACACGACATAAAATGTCGTTGGATTTTTTTTAAATTCACACTTTTAATTTAACATGAGCTAATATAAGCCCATGAAAACACTTAAATTACGAATAAAAGACAAACATTGCAAGGTGCTAGACCAATTAGCATCTGAGGTGAACTTTGTCTGGAATTATGTCAATGATTTAGGGTTCAAACATTTAAAAAGAAAAGGTGAACTTCTATCAGCTTACGATGTATCGAAATACACAAAAGGCGCATCTAAAGAATGCAGCCTACATAGTCAAACCATTCAGGCTGTGACAGAAGAATTAGTAACAAGACGCAAGCAATTCAAAAAAGCAAAGCTAAAATGGCGTGTAAGTAACAAGAAATCAGCAAGGCGCTCTCTTGGTTGGATACCCTTTAAAAAAGTAGCCATCAAATCTGCTGATGGATCTGTTCAATACGGTAAGCACCAATTCAAGCTATGGGACAGCTACGGATTAAGCCAATACAGCATTAAAACAGGCGCATTCGTTGAGGATGCTCGCGGGCGCTGGTATGTCTGCCTGGTGGTGGATAGCCCTAAAGCTGAGAAACCCACCACTACCAAAGCGATTGGTATTGATCTTGGCTTAAAAGATATTGCGACCTGTTCGGATGGAACTATCATTTCCAATCCCAAGTTCTATCGAAAATATGAACAGAAACTAGGAATTGCTCAACGAGCGAGAAATAAAAAGCGTGTCCGTGCATTACACGCCAAAATTGCAAACTGTCGTAAAGACCATTTGCACAAGGCCAGCACCCAACTGGTGAGGGAGAATGCACTGATTGTTGTAGGTGACTTGAGTGCGAAGAAACTGCTCAAAACCAGGATGGCGAAGTCGGTCCTGGATACAGGATTTTCAGCACTCAAAACAATGCTCAAGTATAAATGCGAGAACGCAAGCGTATTGTTTGAAGAAGTCAATGAGTCCTATACCACCCAGATCTGCTCGTGCTGTAAGCAAATATCAAGCAGTAGTCCGAAAGGTAGGGTTGATCTTGGAATGAGAGAATGGACATGCCAGAACTGCGGTACAGCCTGGCAGCGGGATTTAAATTCTGCCCTGAACATTCTTGCGCTTGGGCATAAGCGTCTAGAAGTAGGAATCTCCCTCTTTTAAGAAGGAGAGGATGTCAATAGAATGTCCTTTGAATATTTTTGATTACATTAAAACATCATTTTTATGCCTTTTACCTTGTCGCATGCTGTGCTTGCTCCCCCTATTTCATATTTGACTGGGAATAGACTCCCTGTTGCTGCGCTGGCCATTGGGAGCATGGTTCCCGATCTACATCGTCTGTTTACTCATACTAATTCTAATATTACCCATTTATGGTCTTCGTTGATTCATCCGGATCTCTGGATTGGTCTGGCTTTTTGCGCAGTCTGGTACCTAATTTACCGGCCCGTGATTTACCGTTTCATCGGTATTCAGCATGATTTAAAGATTCACAATATCCTTTCAGCACTAAAATTCATCCTGGTGATGTGTCTTGCACTCATCATTGGTACAGCCACCCATTTAATCTGGGATGGACTGACTCACGTCGATTTTCGAACTTTTGCCTTCCATGACGTCTTAGCCCAACATTTTCAGTTGTTTGGACAAAGTTATCCGCTGCACCGGATTTTACAGATTGGTACCTCAGTGATTGTCTTGCCTCTTATCTTGTGGATGAGCCTGCATTACTATAAAACTCATCAGCAATATCTTGCAGTCAGTGTGAAAATCAAATCGTTTGCCTGGGGCTTATTGCTCTTTTCTATATTTACCGGCCTATTTTCGGTCTGGGATTATGCGCGCTATTTCTCTACAGAAGTCTGGCGATCGGACCTCTATTATTTTACTGGTCGCTCGATCAATGAATTTAGCCAAGGCTTTTTGATCACCTTCAGTCTGGGCTGTTTATTGTTTTTATTTTTAGACAGAGGTCGCAGGATGGGTTAAACAAAGCACTGGCTTTGCGCCTATTCACTTTAAAATGATATTGTTTTTGACCCAAGTTCTTGTGACAACATGCCCAAAGAGGCATAATCCTACCTTTACTCAAAGCGGTACGCTGTTTACGTATTCGCTGACCTTAACCCATATAGTTGGATTTCTAACGCTATGATGCGAACTCATTACTGCGGTTCTTTAACCGAAGCTCAAATTGACCAAACCGTAACATTATGCGGTTGGGTACACCGTCGCCGTGACCACGGTGGTGTAATCTTCCTTGACATGCGTGACCGTGATGGTCTTGTTCAAGTGGTTATTGACCCAGATACTCCTGAAGCATTCGCAACTGCTGATAAAGTACGTTCAGAATTTGTATTAAAAATTACAGGCCGTGTACGTCGCCGTTATGAAGGCACAGAAAATGCCAATATGGTGAGCGGTCAAATCGAAGTCTTGGGTAAAGAAATTGAAGTTCTTGCTCAGTCTGAAACTCCGCCATTCCCATTGAATGACGAAAACACCAATATTTCTGAAGAAATTCGTTTGAAATACCGTTTCTTGGACATCCGTCGTCCAGAAATGTTAGATCGTTTACGCTTCCGTTCTAAGTTAACCAACCTGATTCGTAACTACTTCGAAGACAATGGTTTCTTAGACGTTGAAACACCAATTTTGACACGTGCGACTCCTGAAGGTGCGCGTGACTATTTAGTGCCAAGCCGTGTATCTAACGGTAGTTTCTACGCACTGCCACAATCTCCACAGCTATTCAAACAGTTGTTGATGGTGGGCGGTATTGATCGTTACTACCAAATTGCTAAATGTTTCCGTGACGAAGACTTACGTGCGGATCGTCAGCCAGAATTCACCCAAATCGACGTTGAAACATCGTTCATGAGTGACGATGACATCATGGATTTAATGGAAACTCTAACCGTTAAGATGTTCAAAGAACTTCTAAATGTTGAGTTTGATAAATTCCCACGCATGACCTACAACGATGCAATGCGTGACTATGCATCTGACAAACCGGATATGCGTATTCCTTTGAAACTGGTTGACGTTGCAGACTTAATGCAAGACGTTGAGTTCAAAGTATTCGCAGGCCCTGCAAAAGATCCTAAAGGTCGTATCGTTGCGCTTCGCGTACCGGGTGCTGGTTCACTTCCACGTAGCGCGATTGATGAATACACCAAGTTTGTAGGCATCTACGGTGCACGTGGTTTGGCCTACATCAAAGTCAACGAACTTGAAAAAGGTATCGAAGGTCTTCAATCTCCAATCGTGAAATTCATCGAGCCAATCGTGCTTGATCTATTGAAACGTGTTGGCGCTGAAAATGGCGACATCGTATTCTTCGGTGCAGACAAAGCCAAAGTTGTAAACGATGCCATGGGCGCGCTTCGTGTGAAAATCGGTCATGACCTTAAATTATCAACTTGCGAGTGGGCACCACTTTGGGTTGTTGATTTCCCAATGTTTGAAGAAACTGATGATGGTAAATGGACGTCTGTTCACCACCCATTCACGCTGCCAAAATCTAGCGTAGAAGAAGTGAAGAACAACCCAGGTGCGGCATTGTCTGTGGCTTATGACATGGTATTAAACGGTACTGAAATCGGTGGTGGTTCACTGCGTATTCACAACCTTGAAATGCAAAAAGCGATCTTTGAAGCGCTTGGTATTGGTGAAGAAGAAGCAGAAGAGAAATTTAGCTTCTTATTAAATGCATTACGTTACGGTGCTCCTCCGCATGGTGGTTTGGCATTCGGTCTTGACCGTCTGGTGATGCTCATGACTGGCGGTTCTTCTATTCGTGACGTGATTGCATTCCCGAAAACCAAGACTGCTGAATGTCCATTAACGCAAGCACCAGCACCAGTTGAATCAAACCAGCTGCGTGACCTTGGTATTCGCTTACGTGAAAAACCAAAAGCTGAATCTCAAGAATAATTCTTGAAAATTTAAGTGAAAAAGCCCTGCCTCGTGTGGGGCTTTTTTTGTGTGATTGAGTCACATCTGGAACAGTGGCATAATAGCCACAGTTTTTAATCTAAGGTAATTAGCAATGGCTATGCGTCCTGCAGTTCGTAATCGCAGCATTATGCTTATTGTATTTTCAGTGGTTCAATGGCTGTTCATGCGCTATATCCTTGCCAACAACCTGTTCAACCTCGATACCAATGACCGTATTGTGTATTTTTGCCTGAGCAGTATTTTAGGTGCCCTGCTGATTTTTGTAGGTTTGATTTATATGGTGCTGAAGGGCAATCCGGACAAAGACCTATAATCTGACCATCTGGATACCATGTACACCCTACTCAAAAATTTCTCCAAGCTTCCGTTAAGATTCATTCAAAATCTTGCGCAACTGGCTGGATCTCTTTTGTATTTCAGCCATTCTTCTGCACGCCGAGTGACTGAGATTAATCTGGCCTCTGCTTATCCAGAACTTTCCGAATCTGAACGAGCTGATTTGACTAAACGCAGCCTCAAAAGTCAGTGCATGACGTATGCAGAATCCGTCAAAATTTGGGGTTCATCTTCTGAATATGCGCTGTCTTTAATTCGAGATGTGCATGGTGCAGATCTATTTATTCAAGCTTTGCAAAATCCTCAGGGCTGCTTGGCTGTAGTTCCACATTTTGGTACGTGGGAGCTGTTGAATGTCTGGGTAAACCAGCATACATCACCCGTGATTATGTACAAACCCAGCAAGAATGAAGACATCGATCGTTTTATGCTTGAAGCTCGGCAACGTCTGAATGCCACACTGGTTCCGACTGATGATTCTGGGGTACGTGCTTTATTTAAGCATTTAAAACAAGGTGGTTTTTCTGCGATTTTACCGGATCATGTTCCTAAAGAATCTGGGGGAATCTATTCTTATTTTTATGGTCAAAATGCCTTATCTTCTACCTTACTTTCCAAACTGGCAGCTAAAACTCAATGTGCTGTAATTGGGCTGAGCTGTTTAAGACGTGATGATTTATCTGGTTATGATATTGTTGTGACCCAACTTTCTGACGATATTTCGTCGAAAGACCTACAGTGTTCTGTGGATACCTTAAATAAAGAAATGGAGCGCATGATTAATGTCGCTCCAGAACAGTATTTGTGGGGATATAAAAGGTTTAGGAAGATTGATAGTAATAAAAATTTATATATGAACACATAATTTTAAACTAGGCTTTGATCCAATAGGTCAAGGTTAATATCATACTCAAATAACCGCGCCCGCTTAGAAGCAGCTAAAATATCTTCTTTATTTAGTTCCGTTGTTAAGTTAACAACATGCTCATTAGAACATGACTTTAATGTTGAATAAAAATCATAAAATTTAAAACGATCTCCGATTAACTTTTTGTCATCAAAATGCAACCAAATCCATGGAATACCATAAGCTTGAGCAATAATTAAACCATGCAATGAACTAGAAATACAAACATCCGCGCTAGCTATTTCATCAATTACTAACCATGGTTCTCTTTTAACATTAATAACTTTAATATCCTCATCTTCTTTAAACATCTGATGAAGTAAATCAAAATGTTCATAATGAGGACAAAGGGCTATCTTTATCTTTTTTTGCTGTTTTGGAGAATAATATCGAGGTAATAAAAGTGCTGGATCGCCAAATATATCAGGTATATTAATTCCTAATTGTTGAACTAATTCATTTTTTGTTAATCGTCCACGTACAGCCAAGAATGTTACCCGAGGAATTACTTTTTTAAACTTTCTGACTTTTCGATTATCAATCGGTTTTATTAATCCTGAACCCCAAACCTGTATTTCTGTATCTGTATCAATTAAATGATGAATAACTGAACCAACTGAAAAAATAGTTTTTGGGACGTTAGAAAAATTTCGACTGTTTACAATACTCTTACCGGTCTTCATAGATATAAGCCATGGCCCGATCCAATCCCCAAAATTTGGGGTAGAATCCCACCAATAACAAGGCAGCATATTATTCAAAGTTTTAAAGACTTCTTCTGAACGAGCATCTACTATTGAAGCTCGCTCTACTCTTAATTTTTTTTTAAAAAACATTTATGTAAACTCGTAAATTATGAAATTATTCAAAATAATAAGTGATTTAAAGCATATATACGATCACGCCACATACGTTTCTGCTTTTTCAACCCATACGATAAACTACGATTTTCTTTTTCCTTACGTGATACACCCTCAGAAGCCACTGTTCCCAAAATATCACTATCCAGACCAGCAGGTCGAACCAAGGCTGGCCATACCCCTAAACCTTTACCATTCTTACTCAGCCAAGTCTGGAAGAAAATATCTACCGGCATGTTTATGGTTTTACCAGCTTCTACAAACGCTCGAGCACCTTGACGTGACCAGATTAAACCCAAACCACGAATAGGAAAGTAGAAGGCATGCCAGACACTCATATCTTCAATCTGGGTAATATCTTTTGCCAGCTTTTTCTTTTTGGCGGCAATATTAATTAAATACCAATCCAGTTTTTTATACTGGTCCAGATATTCAAACAGACCATCCAGCTTTGTCTTAAAGTCTGGACCAATCTTCATATCATCTTCAAGCACAATCAGGTAATCTGCATCAGTATTCAAAAACTTCTCTGCACAGCCATAATGGCTGAGATAACAACCAAGTTCCGAGTTAATCAGGCTACGACCTAAAATCTGTTTCGCACCTTGATCATCATAGTTGGCAAATTCAGTTAAAGCTTTACCACGACCATCGACTGCAGAGAAACGCTCAAAAGGCCACTGTACTGCATCCAGTTGCTGAGTCGCTCGTTCCAGCCGTTCATGACTACCATCCAGATTAATCAGATAAGTGATTATTTTCATCATGAACCTCTAAACCAAAATTGAATTGGGTAAATAACCAGCCAGTTTTTGCTGCATGGCATCACTCACCTGTTTTGCTTCTGCCGGATTCAATTGATCCAGACTTTGAATACAGCCATATTTTATTGCAGGATTGGTCAAGGCTGAAACGAAACTGCCAAGGCTATCTTCATTTTTTAGATAAGCCAATTCAATATCAGGCTTCAGCTCAGCTTGCTGCTTTTGAATCTTGAGATGATTCATCAGTGAAATGGGATTAAGCTGCTCTACACTGCGGAACTTGTATTTAATCTGGGTTTCCAGCAACTGTGGATCTGTCAGAAAATAATCTTTCAAAACATGACGATCCACAATATGTGGATAATGATGGATCTCGAAAAACTTTTTAAAGCCTAAGATATCCGCGCCTAACATTTGTGCAATCATATGCTTCGGTTGAATCGGCTTGCCAAATTGGCGCTGCAAAAATTGGCGATACTTCAACTTTGTCTTCAGCGCAAAACTGCTTTGCCAGTGACCATAAATCACCAAACGCTCACCGTTTAGAAAGTCGTCTACCTGTGCGGTTGAATTAAAGAAGAAGTCATCATTCAAATAAATAAAGTAGTCTGATAATCCTTCAATATTCCAGAGCATACTTTCAATCGATCGGGTATTGAAATTGGGCAAATGCTGCTCATAACCTTTAAAAATTTCCCGATGATCCACTACACGGATCTTATCAGCAGAACACAGACCTTGTGCAGCAAACTCATCAATAAATTCTGGACGCTGGTTATCTGTCACCACAAAAATATTGCGGCAAAAAGGTACATATTTCAGGATTGAAGCAATGTTGTAGTAGATTTCATTATCACTGGCGAAACGGGTATCACTGACTGCATCAGATGCATCTTCACCAGTCAGATATTTATGACGTTTCCTTTTTAATTCAAGATCATTGCCATCCACCCAGGCAATTACAATATCAATCTGCTGCATTCACTTTATCACTTAAAAATATGTACCTGATGGCTAAATTATTACATCTAATAATTATTGCCAAGCATCCTTGATCCATTGCGATGGCAACACATAACGGTACCATTTACCACCACCGCCATTAATGGCATCTGGTGGATTGATTTCACCATGGAAAATAATAATTTTGACGCCTTCCGGCTTCACTGGTGGCTTGAAATAAGCCATGGGAATTTTTTGCAGACAGTGATATTTATAGCTCTTGCACCAGGAATCCGGCCAATAACTCAGTTTCTTTTCCTGATCAACATACCAGGATAAATAAGCCTGCTCATTACGGAATTTCTGGCGGATTTCGTCAAAATGTTCACGGAAATATGGCATCAGTCCCGGGAAAGCACCTAACTTAAAACGATAAACTGAACTATTTCCGGTAATACGCCATGGGCGTTTCCAGTCATGGATAATCAGAAAATCACCTGGATGGGTAAAGAAACTATCAATATTATCAACAATGACAACATCTAAATCGAGGAATAGTGCATTACCTTTTAAACCATATAAATCAGGTTCAAATGTAGAAAGTTTATTCCAGCCGCGTTCAGGACTGCCTGCTGGCAGGGCCAATGGAGGAATTGGAAAACATTCAACAGCAGAATCAATGCCTTCAGTACGATCAGTCAGACACATCATTTTAAAATCAACCGTGGTATGACGTTTGACCATATTGTATAAACGATTGACGTACTCTGCCCCATATTTGGTGCCCCACTTCATGCATAGCACAATATTCTGTTCAGACTGTGTATGAGTCTGGTCTGACAGTGAGTCGCTTACGTTTTCCTGCATGTATTCATCTTCCACCAGCATTCTGCGCCATATCATACCATTTCTAAAGCAAAGTTACTGCCTGCTTTTCAACGCCTTCATCATACTCAAAAATACTTTATGGTATGATGTGCAGTCGCTTCGAGAACACCAATATTGGCTTGAACTCAAGCCCCCTCTATTAGAAACACATAATCAGGTTGATATGAAAATAGCAGTTGCAGGTACCGGTTACGTCGGCCTTTCCAATGCCATGATCTTCTCACAACATCATGAAGTCGTGGCATTAGATATTATCGACAGCAAAGTTGAAATGTTGAATCAGAAGGTTTCTCCAATTCAGGATCATGACATTTCAGCTTTTTTAAGTGAAAAACCACTGAACTTCCGGGCAACAACTGACAAATATGAAGCTTATCAGAACGCAGATTTTGTCATTATTGCAACACCTACGGATTACGACACTAAAACCAATTATTTTAATACCCAGAGTGTGGAAAGTGTCATTGGTGATGTAACCGAGATTAATCCTCAAGCAGTCATGATTATTAAGTCTACGGTTCCTGTGGGCTTCACCAAAACCGTAAAAGAGAAATTTAATACAGAAAATATTATTTTCTCTCCAGAATTTTTGCGTGAAGGTAAAGCCCTACATGACAACCTTTATCCATCACGTATTATTGTTGGAGAGAAGTCAGCGCGTGCCCAACAATTTGCAGATATGCTGATTGAAGGTGCAATCAAAAAAGACAGCACTGTGCTGTTTACTGACTCAACCGAAGCTGAAGCAATCAAGTTATTTGCCAATACCTATCTGGCTATGCGCGTGGCTTTCTTCAATGAACTGGATACCTATGCACAAACGTTCGGTTTAGATACTCAGCAAATTATTGAAGGTGTCTGTCTGGATCAGCGAATTGGCAACCACTATAACAACCCTTCCTTTGGTTATGGCGGTTACTGCCTACCAAAAGATACCAAGCAGTTATTGGCTAACTACAGTCAGGTACCAAGCAATCTGATACAGGCCATTGTGGATTCTAACCGTACCCGTAAAGACTTCATTGCCGATTCCATTTTAGCTAGAAATCCGTCGGTGGTCGGGATTTATAGACTGGTCATGAAAAGTGGTTCAGATAATTTCCGTGCCTCTGCCATCCAAGGCGTGATGAAACGCCTTAAGGCTAAAGGTATTGAAGTCATTATCTATGAGCCAACGCTCAAAGAAGCAGAGTTCTTTAAATCTGAAGTAATTACTGATTTAGAAATTTTTAAACAGCGGGCAGAGGTGATCATCACCAATCGTCGATCTAAAGATCTCAGTAATGTTGAAGATAAAGTTTATACACGTGATATTTTTGGAGGCGATGAATGAAAATTCTGGTAACAGGTGCAGCAGGTTTTATTGGATTTCATGTTTCCAAAAAGCTTTTAGAACGTGGTGATGATGTCGTCGGGTTCGACAACATGAATGACTACTATGATCCAGCGTTAAAACAGGCACGTGTAGATCTGTTAATTCAAACGGCAGAACAGCAGACGGGGCAGTTCAATTTTATTCATGCTAACCTCGCAGATAAAGCTGTGGTCGAAAAGTGTTTTCAGGAGCATCAATTTGATCGCGTGATTCATCTGGCAGCACAGGCAGGTGTACGCTATTCGCTTGAAAACCCAATGAGCTATGTCGAAAGCAATATTGTAGGCTTTACCAATATTATTGAAGCCTGTCGCTATGCCAAAACGCCACATCTGACCTATGCCAGCACCAGCAGTGTCTATGGTGCCAACACCACCATGCCTTTTAGTGAAAAACATGGTGTTGATCATCCGATCCAGTTTTATGCAGCAACCAAACGTGCCAATGAATTGATGGCGCATAGCTATAGCCATCTATTTAAGCTACCAACGACAGGCCTGCGCTTCTTTACCGTTTATGGTCCTTGGGGTCGCCCAGATATGGCACTATTCAAGTTCACCAAAAACATTATTGAAGGCAAACCTATTCCGGTCTTTAACCACGGCAACCATACCCGTGACTTTACCTTTGTCGTAGATATTGCTGAGGGGGTGATCCGTTCCAGTGACCAGATTGCTGCACCTAATCTAGACTGGGATAGTAATAACCCTGATCCATCAACCAGCAATGCCCCGTTCCGCATCTTTAACATCGGAAATAATTCGCCAGTGAAACTGATTGAATATATCCGTGCCATTGAAAAAGCTGTGGGCAAAGAAGCAATCCTAGACTTACTACCACTGCAACCAGGTGATGTACCGGATACTTTTGCAGATAGTTCTGCTCTGGAACAAAGTGTAAGTTATAAACCTTCAGTATCCGTAGAAGATGGAGTAAAACAGTTCGTGAACTGGTATCGAGACTTTTATCAAGTCTAAAACTCTAAAAAGGACTCACTCTATTTTATTAGCATGGGTCCTTATATATTTAAATTACTAACATGACTTCCATAGAGAACCAAGTTTTTGATCCCATTCTATAGGTGTTATGATCATGCGACCCGCATTTGGTGTTAGGGTAATTTCACTAAAAAACACTTGATCTTGTGATAATAAAAAATCTATTCGACTATAACCATAAGAAAAACACAATGACTCTGATAGTTCTAACAATTTCTCAAGCTGAGGTGGTCGTCCTATATTATTAGGTGCATTTTCTTTCAAATCTACTTTAAATGGTTGTAATAACCATGAAGTATCATAAATATTTGAATATTCATTGTTAAGATTATCAATGATATCTACTTCTAAATACTCTGGCTTCCCTTCAAAACAATGAATACGACAAGTGGTAATTATATATTGATTATTTATATCCATAAAAAGATCAATATATTGTTCAGCTAAAATCATAGGCTGGATATTTTTATAATGCCATTCTCGCTTAAGATAATACATATTCATGCTTAAATGTTTATTGATTTTTAAACGTGCCTTATGAACATCAAAATTGTTTCGATTATTACAAATAATAGCACTACCACTATCATGATTGCACTTCAGAACAAACTTATCTGGAAACTGCTCAAATTTAATATCATCATAGGATTTATATAGTCCTATTAAAGGAACAAAATAATCCCATCCTATTTTTTCTGCTACTAACTTCCTTACTACAGCTTTATCCGCGAGCTTTGTATGCAGAGAATCACGACTAAAAATCATTCGCGCTGTTACTTTCTCATTAAAACTTTGCGGTGCATTAAAATTAGGAATATAACCTAATTTAGACACAAATCTTTTCGTTAAGTATTTTTTGTCTGATACAAATTTAGTTCGAATTACTTTAGCTTGGTAAATAATATTTTCTATCATAATAAATAATGATATCTTACATTTAAGATATTCATTATAACAGATTGAAACAAACAAGATGCAAATGTTTAACTATTTTCTGAATCAAAAAATTAAATATATTACGTAATTAATATTGAAAAAACCTCTCAAATGAGAGGTTTTTTCAATCAGTAAATTCTTAATTACTTCACATAAGTTAACCAGTGTGCATATTTCGGGTCTTTGCCCTGAACTGCATCAAAATAAGCTTTCTGGATTTGTGTGGTGATTGGACCACGTACACCTTCACCAATCTGACGGTCATCATATTCACGGATTGGTGTTACTTCTGCAGCTGTACCGGTGAAGAATGCTTCATCTGCAATGTAGAACTCATCACGGGTAATACGGCGTTCAATTACGTCATAACCCAGGTCTTTAGCAATGGTAATAATCGTTTGACGGGTAATACCATCCAGCGCACCACCTGCGATATCAGGCGTATGAATCACGCCATCACGCACCAGGAATACATTTTCGCCTGAACCTTGGCATACATAGCCTTGCGGGTCGAGCAGCATCGCTTCATCATAGCCAGAATGTGCCACTTCCTGATGCGCAAGAATGGACAAGGTGTAGTTACCTGATGCTTTGGCCTTACACATAGTCACGTTCGGATGATGGTGAGTAAATGATGAAGTTTTTACGCGAATACCCTTCGCCATTGCTTCTTCACCGAGGTAAGCACCCCAGCTCCATGCCGCAACTACGGCATGAATGGTATTGTCAGTTGCAGCAATACCGAGTTTTTCAGAACCAATAAAAATAATTGGACGTAAATAGCAAGACGCTAATTTGTTTTCACGAACAACATCAATTTGAGCTTGCTCTAATGCTGCTTGATCAAATGGAACTTTCATTTGATAAATTTTTGCAGAATTCAACAAACGCTTCGTATGTTCTTTTAGACGGAAAATAGCCGTTCCATTCGGGGTTTCATAAGCACGGACGCCTTCAAACACACCCATGCTGTAATGCAAAGTATGTGTTAATACGTGAGTTTTTGCCTCACGCCAGTCAACTAGTTGTCCATCTTGCCAAATGAAACCATCACGATCAGCCAAATTCATGCCACAAACTCCAATTTCTCACAATTATTCACTATCCAGTGCAAAGTCTGCACTTGGATCAATTAGTCTTTGCCATAACTTGCAAACGGTCATTCGGGTATCGTGCCAGTCGCTTGCAGACACTTGCATGGATTGATTTGCAAGGGCTAAGCGGTGGCTCTCGGCGCGTTCACGGAGATAAGCTTGAATCAGAGCAGTCGCATCGTCGCTGGATAAGCAACCTGATTTTGCGGCATCCTCAAGAATTCGTACATTGTCGGAGAAATGGGCGAGATCTTTATTCGTCCCACTCCAAGCCAACACCGCATACTGTGCCATAAATTCGATGTCTACGATACCACCTGCATCTTGTTTTAAATGAAAAATACCATCTTTTTTTTGCTCTTTAGAAGAACCGAGATGCTCCTTCATTTTCTGACGCATTTTCAGTACTTCTGCCCGTACATAATTTTCATCGCGAGGCTGAATCAAAATATCCCGGCGCAAGACTTCGAACTTTTTTCGCAAGCTCATTTCACCCGCAATCGGACGGGCTCGCACCAGTGCCTGATGCTCCCATAGCCAGGCACTTTTGAACTGGTATTGTTCAAAGGCTTTTAAACTGGTGACCAAAAGCCCAGCTTCGCCCGATGGACGCAAGCGGGTGTCGACTTCATATACGCGTCCATCCAGGGTTTGCGTGGTCATCAGTGACATAAACTTTTGTGCCACGCGCATGGCAAATTCAAAGCCACTGATCGGCTTGAGCCCATCTGTATCGGCCTGTTCCCCCATATAGTGAATAAACACCAGATCCAGATCCGAGCCATAACCCAGTTCAATGCCACCGACTTTACCATAACCTAATACGGCAAAAGCAGTATGCTCAACTGAACAGCGCTGCCCTTCTGCATCCAGTGGAAAACCATGCTTTTTTGCCACAATCTGATAGGCCAGATGCAGCGCTGCATTCACCGATACTTCAGCAATATCGGTCAAGGCATCGGAAACTTTCATTAAAGGACTTTCAGCCAGCACATCACTGGCGGCTACAGCAAGTACATTGGATTTTTTAAACAGGCGCAAAACCCGCATCTGGTCTTCAACCTGATCAATTTCAATCCGTAAAAGTTGCTGGCGCAAGGAATCTTCCAGATCCTTACGTTTTGGCAATTCAAAATCCATCGACAGGAATTCGTCCAGTAGCACCGGATAATGGGTCAGTTCTTCACAAATCCATGGGCTGACCGTGGCCATCTTCACCAGTCGCTGTAACGCCCCTTTACTCTCAATTAACATCACCAGATATACCGTACGGCGCATCACTGATTCGACTAGGGGCATCAGTCGTACCAGTGCTGTCTGCGGATCATCTGACTGTAAAATGGCTTCAATTAAATGTGGCCAGAAGGTTTTTAAACGTTGTACCGCCTTTGCCGGTAATTTTTTTAAGGCATGCCCATTCCAAAACTCATGAACGAGATTCTTCGCATTCTCATCCAATACTTCTTTGAGTTTTTTTTCCAGCTGGGAAAAACTTTCAACCAGGGTATCTGGGCCATTTTCCTTGATTAAATGATCAAACTGATACATCACTTTGTCACGTTTCTCATTGAGATATGCCATAAAGCTGTCCCAATCCGCAAAACCAAGTGTGTCCGTTATACGCGCCCTTAACTCTGGCTCTGTCGGTAATGATTGCGTTTGCTGGTCATTTAGGGCCTGAATCGCGTGCTCAACCCGGCGCAGGAATAAATAGGCATCTTCCAGATCCTGCACCGCCTGTTCATCCAGTAACTCGGCATCATCCAGATGATTCAGATTCACCAGACACTGGCGATCCTGCAATTCAAGCTTGGCTCCACCATAAATCAGCTGAAACACCTGCACGATAAATTCAACCTCGCGAATGCCGCCAGCTCCGAGCTTGATATCATCTTCTATATTCCGGCGTTGTACTTCACGCTCGATCATGGCTTTCATTTCGCGCATGGCTTCAAAAGCGCTGTAATCGACGTACTTGCGGAATACAAATGGACGAGTCATCTCCAGCAGCTCATCGCCTTCCAGGCTTGGATTGACAATCCGTGCTTTAATCCAAGCATAACGCTCCCATTCACGCCCATGCTGGCTCAGATATTTTTCCAAGGCCGCGTGGCTAATGGCCAGCGCTGAACCATCGCCCCAGGGACGCAGGCGCATATCCACCCGGAATACAAAACCATCCGCCGTGATCTGATCCAGCAAATGAATCAATTTTTGTCCCCACAGGATGCAAAACTGCTGCACATCAATACATTTGCGTCCATCGGTTTCACCCTGCTCATCGAAGGCAAAAATCAGGTCAATATCACTGGAAAGATTGAGTTCTTGGGCGCCGAGTTTCCCCATAGCAATGACAATCAGATCCTGAACTTTTCCATTATAACCAATCGGCTGGCCATACTTGGCAGCGACCGGAATACGGGCAAAATCTTTCGCCGCACAGATGCAGGCATCGGCAAAATCGGAGAGTTCTTGGGTGAGGGTAATGACATCGGTGAGTTGATTGGCATCCTGCCAGATCCAGCGAAACATCAAACGAGCCCGCAGAATACGCATTGCGCGCATCCACGTTGTTTCATCGCTTATATTTAGGATGCAGTGCTGCACCAGCTGATCAATATATTCCCGACTGAGTGAGCCTTGAAACTGGTCAATTGCATAATCCTGTTCCAATAGACTCTGGTGATTGGCCAATACCTGTTCGGCATATTGGCTGGCTCTTAAGGTTTTCTGCAATTGTGCCGCATTCATCACTCAACTCTTCCCCTGAAACATTCTGCTTAGTTATAGCAGGAGTTTTGTCTCAGTGGGAATGTTTTAGCTTGAAATTTACTTCTTTAAGATTGCTCGATATGTACATCTTCAAGCACCAGTGCCTGATGATCATTGGTGACCATCGGTAAATGCACGGTAAAGGTCGTACCCCGACCCTCTTTGGAATCTACAGCAATTTGACCATGGTTCAGGTCAATAAAGCGCTTGCAGAGCACTAGACCCAAACCTGCCCCTTTCTCTTCAGCTGTGCCTCTGACACTCACACCCAAAGTCGGTTTAAACAGATTCTGCATCTGCTCTTCAGTCATGCCCAAGCCAGTATCCTGAATCGTAATCTTGACCTGCTCGCCTTCCATTTCTGCAGCTAAAATCACTTTACCGCCTTGATTCACCGGGGTGAATTTAAGCGCATTCGACACCAGGTTCTGCAAGACAGAGGTAATCATGTTGATATCCGCATGTACCTTGATGTCTTCAGGAATATTGTCGACCAGTTCAATTTTTTTATTCAGAGCCAGACTTTTCAGCACACTGCACACAATATTACTGGATTGTTTCAATTCATAATTAATCGGATGATAAATAAAGCGTCCACCCTCTGCCATCGCCCAAGTCAGCAGGCTTTCCAGCAGGTTATAGGTCGATTGTGCATTATCATATAAATAATCCGCGATGCTCTGGATACTGGATTCGTCCAGAGTGTCACGCTCCTGCGCTAGCACTTCGGAAAAGCCCAGTAAACCATGAAATGGTGCACGCAAGTCATGCGCAATAATCTGGAAAAATTTGGTTTTACTGAAGTTGAGTGCGCATTGCTGTTCATATAATTCTTTCAGTTCAGTATGTTCTTGATTGAGCTGAATTCGAATCACTAAACTTTCAGCAAATTGTTTAATAGTGGCAATATCATCCTGATCAAACCCTTCAGTCTGATCATCAAAGAAAATGACCTGTCCAAAAGACACACCGCTACTTGATTTTAAATTAAAGGCGACTAATCTCTGATGCGCTACACCGAGATCTTTCACATAATTTGACAGTTCTGTATAAGCAGGATGCATCTGGTCAATGACATCTGACTGTTGCAGATACGCAGGCAGATTCACGTTCTGCGGGGCGTGCAAGGCCCGAAAACCGCGCGGACAGCTGTACCAGATATAGGGTTCCGTGTGGAAGCCGATAATACTGGTTTTAACGTTTAAAAGTTTACGGGCGATCTTACAAAAGGTGTCTAATAGGTTGTTGGAGGTATAGACACCTAAAATGAGAGATATACGGCACGAGCTTAATTGCTCCGTATTCTGACCGACCTCTAGCAGTTTTAGTTCCATGTTTGCCTCTCTGAATGTTTATGGAATATAGAAAACACTGCCGACCAAATTCATACAATCAATAACAAAGATTCTATATTTACTTAACGATGAAAACTCACCTCTAGGTTAAAGGATTTGTTAACCTGTTTCTATCCAGATACATTCTTAACCGCAAAGCACTGATATTTAATTGATTAAGAATAACTTGAAAATTTACTATTCGAAAAAAATCTACATAAGTATTTGAAATTAATATATCTCACCTAAAATAAGCATATTTATTTGTATTCACTGTAACACACTACTGACTAAAAAATACCCACCATTGCTTTTTACCCTATTTAGAGTAAAAGCTAATGATTTTTCAATTATATAGCTTGACCTTATGATTAAAAATAAATTTTATATCAGGCTTCATCTATTTAATAACACTCAGAATTATTTTTTAATTTTTTAAAAATATCTTAACAATTCCAGTCTACGAAATATCTAAATATCAGGATTCTGATTAAAAATAAGCCAAAAAAGCCACTGAGAATTGTAAAGATTTTACATTCATTAACAAATTAATTGCAGAAATTTTGTATTTTTTATCATCAATGTAGTTTTAGAAGCTGAAATAGTAATATTAAGATAGAACACTTATAGACTATGCATGTCCAAGTCAAACCAATCGGTTCAAAACAGCTATAAAAAAGCGGCCTAAAAAGACCGCCTTTTTACAGGGCTGCTTAATTGTCAGAAATCAAGGCCACTTGCTGTACATAGTTAAACAGCTTTAATTTAGAAGCGTTCACTTCTTCTTCAGGTGCTTGATTCTTTAAATCACGATGTACCCGAAGATAATGTTGACGTAAGGTATGACGCTCTGTCGCATTATAGGTTTTGGTAAATTCATTGATGGCTGGATCACCATCTTTAACAATTCGATCCACCCAACGCTGTAATTGAGCTGTCTTTTTAAGACCTTGTTTGGGTGTTAAATAAGACAAAATCACCGTTTCATTTTCATTACGTAATAATTTACCAATCCGTGAAAATTGACGACGACGTGCTTCATGTGAACTAATTGCCTGCACATCAAGCAAGGCGTCAATCAAACGCTCATCTACGGGTAGGTTTTTAATTTGTTTAGCGCTCAGCTCTGCAAGCTGCGCACCCAAAGCAGCCATACGCTGGACTGCTTTTTTCTGTTCGGTCTTACTTGCGCGTCCCTCTAAAGAATCAAAATCTTCTTCAGTTAAACTGTTCGGTCGACGTGCCACGATTAATCTGCCTCATAAAATTTTGCTGCAAATAGTGCCTGAATTTCAGATAAGGCTTTGTCCTCGTCTGCTCCTTCAATCACCAAGCGTAAAGTTGTTCCTTTGCCCGCACCGAGCATCAGCAAGGACATGATATTTTTTGCATCTACCAGTTTATCCGCTTTGCCAATCTGGATACTGGAACGAAATTTGGTGGTAACTTCTATCAGTTTACCAGATGCGCGTGCATGTAAACCCAGTTTATTAATTACGTCAACTGTCGTATCAATCATGACCAGTGCTTCATTTCTCGATGGAGGACTTGAATAGACCATTTTGCCTCAAGGGCTTTTTTTAGTCTATCCACAATATAAACAGAACGATGCTGACCACCGGTACAGCCAATCGACACGGTCATATAATGACGATGCCCTTCGGCAAAGGTCGGCAACCACTTGTCCAGAAAGTGATACAGATCATTGAACATATCCTCGACCTGATCGCTCTTTTGTAAAAACGCCTGCACCGGCTGATCTAGCCCTGAAAATTTGCGCAGTTCCAGTTCCCAATGCGGATTCGGCAAATGCCGGACATCAAAGACATAATCGGCATCCAGTGGAATGCCATGCTTATAACCAAAGGATTGCAGAATCAGGATCAGGTTATCGGCCTGTCCAAGCTTGGACAACAAGGTATGTTTCAGGTCATGCACACTTTTATCGGTGGTATCGATATGCACCGTGGAACGCAACTGAATCGGCATCAACAGGATTTTTTCTTCCTGTATACACTGATTCAGGCTTTTAAAGCGTGACGCTAAAGGATGCGGCCGACGTGAGGCACTAAAGCGGGCAATTAGCTCCTGATCCTGCGTGGTCAGATAGATAATATCGACCGAACCATGCTGTTGCAGTTGCTCAAATACATGATCAAATTCTTGTAAATCTGCCCGGGTACTGCGCACATCGACGCCCAGCGCCAACTGTTCCAGATTATTTTCACTGTCCAATTTTGCCACGATTTCGGGAAGCAATGCCAAAGGCAGATTATCAATACAGTAATAACCTAGATCTTCAAGCACCTGTAATGCAGATGATTTACCCGAACCAGATTGTCCCGTGACAATTAAAATGCGCTTCATGCATGCTACCCTTTCATCTTAGCCGGCAGTGTATTTAACCTGCAGGTTATCGATCAGACGTGTATTCCCCAGCTTTGCAGCTATAAATAACACAAGATCTTGATTAAACGTATGAATTTTTTGTAATTCTGGAGTGCGGGCTTCAACATAATCCACCACAAACCCGGCATCGGTTAAAGTCTGGCGAATCTCTGCCAATACCGTATCCAGTTCCATGCCTGCATGTAATTGCTGTTCAGCCTTTTGCAAACTTTGATAAATGACCGGTGCGATTGCACGATGCTCTTCGCTTAAATAACCATTGCGCGAACTTAAAGCCAGGCCATCTTCTGCACGGGCAATCGGCACACCAATTACTTCCAGTGGAATATTCAGATCTTGTACAAACTGACGAATGACCGCCAATTGCTGATAATCTTTCTGGCCAAAGAAGGCGTAATTCGGCTGTACGATGTTAAACAATTTAGCCACCACCACCGCCACACCATCAAAATGACCGGGACGCTGCAAACCGCATAAATCATTGGTAATGTCAGAAACACTGATATTGGTCAGACGCGGTTTTTTACCATACATTTGCTCAACCGTCGGCGCAAAAACGATGTCACAACCGACCTCTGCCAAAAGCTGCTGGTCCTGCTCAAGCGTGCGCGGATAGCTATCAAAATCTTCATTGGGTCCAAACTGGATCGGATTGACAAAGATACTGACCACCACTACATCACACAACTTACGCGCTTCACGCACCAGGTTTAAATGCCCCTGATGCAGATTGCCCATGGTCGGTACAAAACCGATAATCTTGCGACTGGTACGCGCCGGATTTAATGATGCCGCTAAGCCCTGAATGGTGGTTTCTGTTTTCATCTTACAATTCAACCTGAAAAGTTTGTTCTGGTGCCGGGAAAGATCCATCTAAAACTGCAGCATGGTAGGCTTTAAAAGCATCCAGAATGGCTGTCGCACCCGATTGTTCTTGCATAAAATTACGTACAAATTTTGCGGTATGTCCAAAAGTCAAACCGAGCATGTCCTGAACCACCAATACCTGACCATCTGTAGCTGCACCTGCACCAATGCCAATGACCGGAATCTGCGGAAACAGTTCGGTGATTTCCTGGCCAAGCTGTGCTGGTACGCATTCAAGTAGCAATAGTGCAGCACCCGCCTCGACCACTGCCTTACAGTCCGCAATGAGCTGATCGGCCGCTTCACGGGTACGGGCTTGCAGTTTATAACCGCCAAAGACATGTACCGACTGCGGAGTAAGACCCAAATGCACACACACCGGAATACCGTTACGGGTCAGCACTTGCACGGTTTCTGCCAACCATGCACCGCCTTCCATCTTGACCATTTGCGCGCCAGCCTGCATCACGGTTTTCGAACTTTGCAAGGCATCATTCAAGGTAGCATAGCTCATAAATGGCAAGTCAGTCATGATAAAGGCATGCTGGTTACCACGGCGTACCGCAGCCGTATGATAGGCCATATCTGCAACCGTGACCGGCAAAGTCGAATCACGCCCCTGAATTGACATTCCCAGAGAATCGCCAATTAAAATGCTGTCCACTTCGGCAATTTCCATGGCTTTGGCCATACTGGCATCATAGCAAGTCAGACATGAAAATTTGCGTCCATCTGCTTTAAAGCGTCTTAAATCACTCAGACTGACCATGAAAATGTTCCTCTATGCTTGAAAATTCTGACGAAGCTACCATCACTTAAAAATTAAATATTTGCCCAGTTGCTGTCGTCGAGTACCGTGAGGGTCGACTGTTTGACGATGTCCAGGTCTTTTAATCTGTGTCCATGAACCTGTATTTCAGGATCAATATCCAGAAGTGGAATCAGGACAAAATCACGCTCTAATACTCCAACATGCGGCACAGTTAAGCGTTCATTTTGAATCTGCTCATTGCCGTAGATTAGTAAGTCTAGATCCAGTGTACGTTCGCCCCAATGCCGCAAACGTACCCGACCTGCGTCCTGCTCAAAGGCTTGCAAACGATCCAGCAAGCTTAAAGCAGCCAGATCGGTATTTAACTGCACCACTGCATTCAGATAGTTCGGCTGATCCTGTGGCCCCATCGGTGGACTTTGATACAGATGCGAAGTTTTCACCTGCCCCAAGGTCGCCAGTTTCTGTACAGCTTCTGCCAGAATCTGGCGTGAATCGCCCAGGTTACTGCCCAGGCCAATATATGTCACGATCATTGTGTTGGTCCAAATACCACTTGGCTCAGATCACGTTTTACCCGCTGACGTTTCATAATCGGATGATCTGCGCCAATTTCACCGCTGGCACTGGCTGCCACATGCGACAGAGGTTTCGCCTTGTCTTCAAACTTGGCTTTACGCACCCGACGATTGCGTGGTTCAGGTTCATTCACTAACGGCTCAATCTCGGCAAGATCTTGCTGTTGGGTCAGTTTCTGGTCCAGATGTTCTTCTTGACTCGCCTTGCGACGGCTCTTGGCACGCTGACGGTTATACTGGCTAATGGCCCGTTCTTTCTCGTCACCGCTCATTTGCTGGTAAGCATCCCACCAGCTGCCCATGCCTTGGGCAGTTGCATCGCCTGATTTTTCACGCAGCAGCAAAAAGTCAAAGCCGGCACGGAAACGCGCATGACTGGACAAGGCCTCAATTTGCTGTGGTTTTGGATTCAGCAAACGGGTCTGCATTTCCCAAACTTCACGAATAAAAGTTTCCGCAAAGCGTGGAATAATAGTGCGGGTTGCCTGACGTTTTAACACATCCAGACCGGCTTGGGCGCGGGCTTCGGCCGCTACCACACCTTTATTCAGATAGAATTCACAACGCTCCAGGAATGGCTGCCACAACAATACCGCATAGAAAAATGCCGGATTGATGGTCTTGCCGATCGAAATACGCTGATCGGTATTTTTCGCAGCGCGTTCCATAAACGGCGTAATTTCAGGCTTGATATCTGCAAATAACTGCTGCCAGATCCCGAAATCGATTAGCATGGGCAAGACACGATTCAGGTGTCCCATGGTGAACAGCTTCTGTGATTCATCATAAAGTCGATGCGGAGAAACATCACGCAGCAACTGGGTCATTTCCGGCGTAAAGACATCCAGAATCGCTTCATCAATATTAAAGTTCAGCTTGGCGGCAAAACGCAACGTTCGCAGCATCCGCACTGGATCTTCTTCAAATCTTAAAGTCGGATCGCCGAGTAAGCGTAAGGTTTTGCTGTGAATATCATCCACTGCATTGCAGAAATCCAGCACAATACCTTTACGCGGCTGGTAGTACATTGCATTGATGGAGAAATCACGACGGGCAAAATCCTGCTCGATGCTGCCCCAGTTGTTATCACGCAAAATCATCCCCGCGGCCGAGGTCACTGCTTTTTTTGGTGGTGCACGAAAGGTTGCCACTTCAACCAGTTCCCGCCCTGAATAGACATGCGCCAGTTCGAAACGTCGTCCGATAATTCGACAACGTCGTCCAAAAACTTCCTTGACCTGAGCCGGGGTTGCATTGGTGACTGCATCGAAATCTTTAGGATTCAAACCTAACATCAGATCTCGAACACCACCACCCACGATATAAGCTTCATAGCCTGCCTTGTTTAAGGCATCAATCACATCGAGAATATAAGAAGGTAATTGAGCGGTTGATAAACCACATTTTGACGCGCGCAAAGTTTGCAAAAGACGCTGTCTCCTACGTCTGAACGTAAAATTCTAAGATGACGCTAATCATATCGCTTACACGACTAAAGGGCAATTTGATTATGTCAATCCTGCGAGTCAAATTAATCAGCTAGTCATGATCCATACTGTCGCCTTACAAGGCCAGTTTGGCCTTGTTTTTGGCAAATAATGCCGGCCCAATCCCTTTGACCAGCTGGATCTCTTCAATGCTTTTGAATTTTCCATTTTTTTGCCGATGTTCAATAATCGCTTCAGCCTTTTTTTGACCAATACCATTTAGCTGCTGTAATTGCTCTACAGTTGCATTATTTAAACTGATTTTATCAGCAGCAGAAGATGCCGATAATGCAGGCTTCGCCAGATAGTGATTGCTTTCTGATGAAGCCGTAGCGGCAGCTTTTTTCTTCAGGCGGGCGTCGTGTTGCTGTTGTTGGGTCTTCCATTCCATATAATCGGTCGCAGTCGCATGCGCTGTTCCGATAGAAATAAAGCCCAGCCAGCAACTCAGAAGAAGATTAATCCATGTTGGACCGATTCGATAAGGTGTTTTTTTCATGTGCTGCTCTTTGTTTTAATTCTAATTTAGCCTGTTCCCACAGCTGATCAAGTTCAGTTAGTGACAGCTTTTCCAAGTCTAATTGTTGTCGTTCTGCCTGATCTTCCATCAAGGCAAAGCGGGTCCGAAATTTATGGATCGTCCCCAATAATGCCATCTCGCTGGAGATGCCAAGTTTACGTCCAACATTCACCAGAGAAAATAAGCAGTCGCCAAATTCTTCCTGTATTTCATCGGAATTTTGTCCGGCTACCGCTTCTTTTAATTCAGCCAGTTCTTCTTCCAGCTTGGCATAAGCACCCGCCATGTCCGGAAAATCAAAACCAATTTTGGCGACATTTTTTTGAATTTCATCGGCCTGTACCAAAGCCGGTGCATGTTTAATCTGATCCAGGCGTGAACGCGGCTTACCCTGCTTTTCTTGCTGTTTGATTTCTTTCCATAACTCAGACACATCTTCTGGGCTGAGCTGCGCAAACTGTTCCGCCTGAAATACATGCGGATGACGGCGAACCAGTTTATCGGTAATGGCCTGCACCACATCCTGAAAATCGAAAGCCCCCTGCTCGCTGTACATTTGCGACTGGAACACTACCTGTAACAGCAAATCACCCAGCTCATCGCGGACATCGTCGACTTTTCCAGAGCGGACTGCCGCTTCGACTTCGTAAGCTTCCTCAATCGCATATTTGGTCAGAGATTCGGGGGTCTGTTGCTGATCCCATGGACATTTTTCACGTAATTCGCGCATGATCTTGATTAGTTGCTCCATGTTCAAAAACCTCTTTTTTACCAAATAGTCGCGTCAATCTGCCGGTTTCTTGTTATGCTCAAAAAAAAGACAATAAGGAGATCAGGCACATGCACAGTATATTGATTAGTGGTGCAGCACAAGGAATTGGTGCCGCGACGGCCGCCCTATTTTACCAGCACGGCTACAAGGTGGGCATTTATGATGTTCAGGTGGAGCAGGCAGAACAATTGGCCCAGCAACTGGGCGAACATGCCAAAGCCGGTTTTCTGGATGTGGCTGACTACGCTTCCTGGGAAACAGCTTTAGCCGAATTTTCAGCTTGGGCAGGTGAAATCAATATTCTGGTCAATAATGCCGGGATCCTATATTCAGGGCCTTTTGAAGATACTACTATTGATGCACATCACCGGACTCTGGATATTAATGTCAAAGGGGTCATGAACGGCTGTCATGCCGCTTTCCCTTATTTAAAAGAATCTTCATTTGCCCGCATCATTAATCTATCTTCCGCTTCGGCGATTTATGGCCAGGCCGATTTAAGCAGTTATTCCACCAGCAAGTTTGCAGTGCGTGGCCTGATTGAAAGTCTGGATATTGAGTGGCAACCCTATGGGATTCGAGTCTTGGATGTTATGCCGCTTTTCGTCAGTACCGCCATGGTCAAAGATATGCAGGCAGAAAGCATCAAAAAGATGGGCGTGCATTTAAAAGCAGAAGATGTTGCACAAGATATTCTTAAACTGGCAGAACTCAAAGATTCCATCTGGCAAGCCACCCATCATCCTGTCGGATTCAAAAGCCAGTTTTTATTTCATTTATCGCGGATGAGTCCACAATTTGTGAATCGGCTGAGTAATCTGATCATTTCTAGAAAATAAAAAATATTTGGGTTGATTCTGTTTTAGACAGTGTGATGAATCTGGATCACAGGAAATCTCAATCCCTTGCAGGAATCCTCACTTTGCCAGGCCACGGTGAGCATGCAGCCAGCAAGCGTATAATTTTGATAGGCATAGATGCCAATCTCTGGATGTTCGCAGCGCCCACCATTTTGCTCAGGATGGATATTGGTATTGAGCTCATTCAGGTTGATCCGGATTCCCAAGCCTGATGCCTTTAACACGGCCTCTTTAGTCGTCCAGACTTTAAACCAGTATTCGGGATCATAAGCCAGCGTTTTCCAATGTTTTAATTCTTCGGGATGAAAGGCATGTTGTGCCAAGGCTTCAAAACGAACCTTACGACTCAGTTCTTCAATATCAATTCCCAAGTTTTGGACATTCCTGCTCGTGGCCAGGGCGTAGAAATTTTGACTATGACTATGATTAAAACTGAAGTCCGGATAGTCATTTAAATAAGGCTTGCCGAAATTCGTCCGCACCACCTGTTGATCGCTAACTGGCAATTCAAAAGATTGGGATAAAAGCTGATTACGCAAACACGCCACTTCGCGTTTCCGTTCGGCAACCTGGGTTTTGCGGTCTGACAACGAATGACAAGTCAGATCAGAAAGTTGATGCAGATGAATTTGAATCAGCCGAGCCACGTGAATCCATTAAAAAGATATCAATTGATTTGAGTGTAAAAGAATTCACACTTTTATTGGGAGAGAAATTCATTATTTTCTCAAAACAAAAAGCCCGCTTTACGCAGGCTTTTTATCCGAAAAATTTAAACTATAGAATTAGCGTTTAAATTTCTTCTCGGCTTTCTTGAACTTCTGTACATAACGACGTTTACGCGCAGCTGCACGCTCATCCACTTGAGACTTACGGCCTTCAAACGGGTTTTCAGAAGTTTTAAACTCGATTTTAATCGGTGTACCTTCAAGCTTGTACACTTTACGGAACACGTTTTCCAAGTAACGACGATAATCCGCAGGAGTTTTATCCACCTTGTTACCATGAATCACGATCGTCGGCGGATTTTGTCCACCCATATGTGCGTAACGCATTTTAATACGACGACCCTGAACCATAGGTGGTTGGTGAGCCTCTGTCGCATCATTTAAAATCTGGGTGATTTTTGCCGGTGATACTTTCAAACGAGATGAATCATAAGCACGGTGAATCGATGGATAAAGATCGCCCACACCCGTTCCATGCAATGCAGAAATCAAATGTACTTTGGCCCATGGAATAAAATCGAAGCGACGCTCTACATCGAGCTTACATTGCTTACGATCATATTCAGTCATGTTATCCCATTTGTTGACTGCAATGACCATGGCACGACCCGCTTCAAGCGCATAGCCAATCAAATGCAAGTCCTGCTCAACAATACCATCACGCGCATCAACCACAACAACAATTACGTTGGCATCTTTCATCGCCTGTAAAGTTTTAACAATCGAGAATTTCTCAATCATTTCATCGACTTTACCTTTACGACGCACCCCGGCAGTATCAATCAGGGTGTATTGACGGCCATCACGCTCGAATGGAATATAAATCGAGTCACGTGTTGTACCCGGCTGGTCAAATGCCACCACACGCTCTTCACCGAGCAAGCGGTTCACCAGCGTGGATTTACCTACGTTCGGACGACCAATAATCGCTAAACGCAGACCCGTGTTTTTGTCATGCTCTTCCGGATTTTCATCTTCAGGTACATCAGCAAGTACATCTTCCAGCATCTGCTGAACACCACGACCATGGCTGGCTGCCACTTGTAGCGGCTCGCCCATACCCAGTTTGTAGAATTCAACCAAGGCAGCTTCAGCATGTACGCCGTCGACCTTGTTGGCCACCAGAAAGACTTTTTTGCCTAAAGTACGCAATTCACGGGCAATCTGTTCATCAGATGCCAGCAGTCCGGCACGCGCATCAACCACAAAAATGATGATATCGGCTTCATGAATGGCAGTCTTGGATTGCTCTGCCATATATGAATCAATACCACCTTCATTTTCGCCAATACCGCCGGTATCGACAACAATAAAGGATTTATTTTGATAGGTAGCATCGCCATATTTACGGTCGCGTGTCAGACCTGCAAAGTCTGCCACCAATGCGTCACGGCTCTTGGTAATCTGGTTGAACAGCGTCGATTTTCCGACGTTCGGACGACCAATGAGCGCAATTACGGGTTTCATAGAGTAACCTTTATTCAATATCAGGCGTCAAAGTGGCCTGAACATCAGAAAGCATAGGAAGATATAAGGGGGAAATACCCTAAATAAAAACACGGGGCATTGATTTTTCAATCACCCCGCGTTCACAAAAATACGGTTGTGGCTAGTTTAGCATAAGGCTCGTTAAAATTAACGGTTCTGCCAAATGCTTAATGCGCCCTTGCGTGTAGAAACATAAAGCTGGTTGTCGATGACGCGTAAGCTACGCACTTCCCCAGAAGTTTTCGAACGACCAGTAATCTGTCCAGTACGCGGATCAATCAGGTGCAAGACACCATCCAGATCACCGACTACAAGGTCAGTACCCAGCATCACCGGATTACTTAACTTGCGATTCAGCAACTGGTCATTTTCCCAAAGCGGTTGACCCGAAGTAATCTCAAAGGCTTTGATTTTGCCATCGGTTTGCGCCACAAATACACCATTGCCCACAACTTCTGGACGCTGGATACTGCTGGCATCTTCACTCCAGACCACCTGTTGTGAAGCTAAATCCAGCACAGTCACCTGACCTTGATAACTGGTGGTCACCACAAACTGGCCTGCAACGACCGGTTCCCCGTCAATATCAACCAGACGCTGGATATCAGAACGCCCATCCGACACTGCGACACGACGCTGTAATTTTGGCACACCGCTTAAGGCATCCAGTGCATAGATATAAGCATTGGAAGATGCAATCAGTACATTACGAGCATCTAATGCAACAGGTGCAGCCATGCCACGCAGGCTGAATTGTACATTAGGTAAGTTATAAGTCCAAACTTGCGCACCCGTCGCAATTTCATGCGCATATACTGTGCCGTCATTGCTAACACTAATGACACGCCCTGCATGAATCAGTGAAGGTGCCAGTAAAGCGCCAGTCAATTGCGCAGTCCATTTCTGATCGCCGGTTTGCTGATCCAGCGCAAACAGCTGACCTTTCTGGTTACCCACGACAACAAGACCTTCAGCAGCTTCAACACCAGAACTTAAATTGTCTTTGCTGACTTTTTTCTGCCACAGACGCTGTTTGCCTTTAAATGCAGACACTTCGCCTTTCGGATCAATTGCAAAGACCACACCATTATCTGCATCCAGACGTAAACGCAACGGATCAGCAGCATCTGTCGAAGCCACACTGGTGGAAAATACAGGGACCAGGGTTTTGGCTTGAGTCAGTTTTGGAAGTGGATTCGGTTTTACTTCTGGAACTTTATTGGTTTTACCCGCACAGCCAGCCAATGCAAGCGTTAAAACAGTCAAGGCACAGGTAATTTTGTATTTTCTATTCATTCAGCTTCTTCCGCTTGTGTTTCTATAATTGGGCGTTCGATTTCCGGATCATCGACCAATACGCCTACGCTTTCGAGCTTAATTTGTAAAATCTGACGTTCTTCTTTACGTTCAATCAAAGCATCCCATGCACTTTGATATACTTTTTTAGCATTTTCAATATCATTTTTGGCAACATAGATATCGCCACGTGCTTCATCGGCAGTTGCTTTAAATGCAGGCTCAGTGACTGCTTCTAAAGTTTTCAATGCAGCATCATATTTTTTCTGTGCCAGTTGTGCATAGGCCAGACGAAGTTTGACGACCTGAACCAGACCTTTATCGTCTACTTTCGAGTTTTCAACTTTCTGTAGCGCTTTCTCGGCCGCAGCATAATCTTCTTTGTCATAAGCCAGTTTAGCCATCACCAACTGGGTCTGAATCGCCTGAGCTGAATCAGGTGCTTCCTTGACAATCTTGTCCGCAGCTTCAGACAACTTGGCAAAACCATCACCTTTCGATGCCTGTGCATCATCCATCAACTGCTGAACCTTGGCAGTGTGCATTTGCGACTCTGCCAGGTTTTTCTTCTGCCAATATTCCCATCCAAAAAAGGCAATCAGCGCAATTAAAATCCCGGTAATCATCGAAGAACCATATTTCTTCGTAAAGGATTTTAAGCTTTCAAACTGTTCATCACCACTCATTGCGCTCATGAGATTACCCTTTTCCTAATGTTTTATCGATTATTTTGAAGAAATTTTAGTACTAAAAAATGCAACGAAGTCCGTAAATGGTACATTCGATTGCTCTGCGGTTGCCAGCTCTTTCACAGTAAACGCCTGAGCTTCCAGTTCACGTTCACCCAAAATCGCCGCATACAAAGCACCGGCTTGATCAGCCTTTTTCATTTGCGATTTCATTGAACCCTGTGAGCCTACTTTCAGACGAACCTGACTGCCTGCTGCTTCAAGCTGATCACGGATCTGCTCCGCAATGACCAAAGCTTTACCTTGAGAAGCCGGTTCAGCCACCAGGAAAACCTCACAATCACGTGTCGGGGTATTGTCTTCAACCTGTTCCAGCAGAAGCAATAAACGCTCGATCCCCATAGCAAAACCGACCGCAGGGACAGACTGATCTGCCTTTCCTTTAAGTTGACCCACTAGACCGTCATAACGGCCACCGGCACAAACTGTACCTTGTGAACCCAAATGGGTTGTGGTCCATTCAAAAACAGTTTTGTTGTAATAGTCCAGACCACGTACCAGTTTTTGATTGATCACAAAACTGATGCCTGCATCGGTCAAGTACTGTTGTAGCTGGGTAAAATGCGCCAGCGTTTCTTCACCCATAAAATCATGAAGTTTCGGTGCATTTTCCAAGATGCTTTGTGTTTTGGCATCTTTAGAATCTAGAATACGCAGTGGATTGGTGGTTAAACGACGTTGTGAATCTTCATCCATATCCGCTTTATGCGACTCCAGAAATTCAACCAGTGCCGCACGATATGCTGCACGCTCATCCGACTCACCGAGTGTATTTAACTCAAGCTGAACCTTGTCTGCCACACCCATACGTTTCCACAGACGCGCCGTCATCAGAATCAGTTCAGCATCCATATCTGGCGTTGCCACACCAAAGGTTTCCACACCAAACTGGTGAAACTGACGGTAACGACCTTTTTGCGGTTTTTCATAACGGAACATGGGTCCGATATACCAGACGCGAGGCGTCGCACCGCGCAGCAGGTTATGCTCTAGCATGGCACGTACACAACCTGCCGTCCCTTCAGGACGCAAAGTCAACGATTCAGGCGGATTACCCTTGTCGAGGAAGGTATACATTTCTTTTTCAACGATATCGGTTGCATCACCGATCGAACGTTTGAACAAGTTGGTCTGTTCTACGATAGGCAAACGGATTTGTTGATAGCCATAGGCATCCATCAAACCGGATAGATGCTGTTCAAGACGTCTCCAAGCTGGGGTTTGCGTTGGGAGAATGTCATTAAAACCTTTGATTGCGACGATTGAACTCATGATCTACTCAGGAAAACTTGTACGAATAATTTCTTTAGATTTAGCTTCTTCAAGCTCGGAAACACGTTGACGAACCATGGTTTCGATTTCATCAACCAATTGATTCGTGTCAATTAAATGGCTCTTTTCACCATTACGGTACACCAGTGAACGTGGTGCTGCACCTACGACACCAATATCGGCTTCTTTAGCTTCGCCCGGCCCATTGACCTTACAGCCAATGACAGAGACATCCATTGGGGTACGAATATCTTCTAAACGCTCTTCAAGTTGCTGCATCACCGAAATCACATTAAATTCCTGACGTGAACAGCTTGGGCAGGCAATGAAGTTAATCCCGTTGGAGCGCAGACCCAGCGATTTCAGAATATCAAAACCAATTTTAATTTCTTCTTCAGGCTCGGCAGCTAAGGAAATACGCATGGTATCCCCGATGCCTTCCATCAGCAGGCCACCCAAAGCGATCGCAGATTTAACCGAACCGGTACGGTAAATACCTGCTTCTGTGACACCCAGATGGAGTGGATTATCAATTTGCTGTGACAGCAAACGATACGCCTCCATGGTCAGGAACACATTCGAGGCTTTGACTGAAATTTTGAATTCCTGGAAATCCAGACGGTCTAGAATATCGATATGACGCATCGCAGATTCAAGCAGTGCCTGACCCGTCGGCTCGCCATATTTCTTTTGAATATCTTTTTCCAGTGAGCCGGCATTGACACCGATCCGCATGGAAATGTCGTTATGACGTGCCGCGGCCACCACTTCACGGATTTTCGCTTCCGAACCGATATTGCCCGGGTTAATCCGCAGGCAGTCTGCACCCAAATCCGCAACTGCCAAAGCAATTTTATAATCGAAGTGAATATCGGCGACCAAAGGTACATTGACCTGCTTGCGAATTTCACCAAATGCCGCCGCGGCTTCCATGGTAGGCACAGAAACCCGCATGATGTCTGCACCGGCATCTACACAGCGCTGAATCTGTGCAACCGTAGCTGCTACATCACAGGTTTCAGTATTAGTCATCGACTGGATACTGATTGGTGCATCACCACCCACATAAACTGAACCCACACGAATTTTACGTGTTGGACGACGTTTAATTGGATTTACGATCATCGTTCTGCTCTACTCTTGATCTGTTAAGGTGATAAACGGAATTCTGCTTTTCCGTTCACAGTGTAGGGTGACAATGAAATATTTTCATTATTTAAACTGAGTGATACAGCCGATGCATCATCCAGACGAATCTGGAATGGCGCTTCACCATTCAGTTGCAAGCTCGATGCCTGACGGCCAGTTGCCAGAACATTACCCGCCGAGTCGACAATATGCACCGAAGTCGGACGGTTAAAATCAAGCTTCAGCTGATCACCGGAAAGTGCGGCACCTGTATCCAGATTCAGAATCTCGACATTAGAAGCGCCTACTCCAGAGACTTCAGTGCTATTTTGGGAATTACTACTCGACCAGTTCTGAATCATGGCAAACAGTGCGCCCAAAATCAGCAAAAGTACCAGCGTAATAAAAATGCGCTTTAACCACTTACGATTACGGTCACGCTTGGAACCTGGTAATTTCCCCATAATTTTAATTGGAGAATTGTTCAGGGCATGATTCGGCAGCAACCCGGTATCATTGGTATAGATTTCATCAAAACGCTGAATAATACTAGACGCATCTACACCCAGAAATTTGGCATAAGTCCGGTAATAACCTTTGATAAAGGTCGCTTCTGGCAAAGATTTGTATTCATCCTGCTCAAGAGCAGTCAGGGTTTTGACCGGAATGTTCAGCTCTTTCGCTACATCTTCCAGATTGCGCTGCTGATTGATACGAATCTGGCGCAAGTACTCGCCCGGACGTTGAATATTTCCTAACGCATTTGGAGCTACGCTCGAATGATTCGATGGTGAATTAGGATTTACTTCCATACGGCCTCAGTACTGTACTGTAATTGCAAATAACGTTGGTATTCCTGGCTTTCAGGAAAGAGTGCACGTAACTGGTTGACCAATACCTGCATACCCAACTGATCACCCCCGGCACGCGCAGTGCGAATGCCGACCCAGAGCGCACGGGCACCCTGATTTTTCTGTCCCACACCACGCACAAACTGTTGATACATTTGTGTCGCCGCCGGGAACTGCTGGTTCAAATAAAATATTTCTGCCAACTCTAACATTGAAATATAAGAATCGCGATTGGCTTGCAGCGCCTGTTTGAATGATTTTTCAGCGTTTGCTGTATCACCCAGTTTCAGGTAAATCCGCCCCATATTTTCCAGTGCGCGGAATCGCTGATCATAACCCAACGTGGCACCAGCAATTTGAAACTGCTCGATTGCATCATTATAGCGTTCAAGCTGATATAAATAAGTGCCGTAATTATTTCGCGCCTGCGCATTTTTCGGATCTGCCGAAATCGCACGCTTGAAATAATGATCTGCTTTTTCGAGATTAAGCTTACTACCTTCCTGTTGCAGTAGCACGCCCATCATCATATTCGCTTGAGAATCACGCGGACTGCTTTCAAGTGCCTGATCCAGCGCACGTTTGGCTGCATCCAGGTCACCTGTTCTCAGATATTCTACCGCCAATTGGGTACGGACTTTGGTGGCCTTTTCAGGGTCTTTCTGACCCAGATCTGGCGTCTGACACGCGACTAAAACCAAAGACACACATACTGTTGAAATCAAAGCAAACTTTGATGTTAGATTTCTCAACTGGCGACCTCTTATTATCCTTGTGAGCGCATGATCTCATTCGATTGCGCAATTTTCTTTTTCCACTGTTCCGCACGACGGGTACGGTCAGCAACTTGTCCGACTAACTGTCCGCACGCGGCATCAATGTCATCACCGCGTGTCTGACGAATCGTACACACAAAACCGGCATCAGACAAAGTTTTTTGGAAAGAAATAATCCGGTTGCGGCTTGAGCGGCCATATGGCGCATGCGGGAACGGATTAAAAGGAATCAAATTAATCTTGCTTGGCAAATTCTTCAACAGCTTAATCATTTGCTGAGCATGTTCAGGATGGTCATTCACGCCATCTAACATCACATATTCAATCGTCACATGTTTACGTGAACTTTCGTTACCATCTTTAGCAATATAGCGCTGACATGCAGCAATCAGCTGCTCAAGCGGATATTTTTTATTGATCGGCACCAGCTCGTTACGCAGTTCATCATTTGGCGCATGCAATGAAATAGCCAGCGCCACGTCAATATCTTTGACCATCTGATCGATTTTCGGCACAACACCAGAAGTCGATAAAGTCACACGACGTTTTGACATGCCGTATGCAAAGTCATCCAGCATAATACGCATTGAATTCAATGCTGCATCGTAGTTGAGCAATGGCTCGCCCATGCCCATCATCACCACGTTCGTGACTGAACGTTCACGCTCAAGTACAGGCACATCTTCCATATAGGAATAGTTCGCCATCCAGAGCTGACCGATAATTTCGGCTTGGGTCAAATCACGCTGGAAACCCTGTTTACCGGTTGAGCAGAATGAACAGTCCAGTGCACAGCCTACTTGTGAAGAAATACACAAAGTGCGACGTAAACCACTGCGATGTTCAGCAGGAATCAATACGGTTTCGACGAGGGAACCGTCACCGTCGCCAACACGGAATACCCATTTACGGGTTCCATCTTTGGAATAGTTTTTATGCACCACTTCAGGCGCTTTAATTTCACAAATCTTTTCTAATTTTTCACGCAGTTTTCCTGAAATATTGGTCATTTCAGCAAAATCAGTCACAAAAAATTGGTGAATCCATTTCATCACCTGCCCGGCACGAAACTTCTTCTCACCCATGTCCTCAAAGAATTTTTCCATTTGCGGACGTGACATGCCAAGTAAATTCACTTTCTCGACAGTATTTGCCTGTGCTGGAGCGGATGGAGTGTGTTGCTGTGGCTCAGAAACTGCTGATACAGCGACTGCTTCAGTACTCATGTGTATTACCTAAACCATGTCTAAAGATGAAAGGAGAAGCTCAATATGTGAGCAAAGAATTATTCAGAGAATAAAAAAACCAGATAAGTATAATAACACTTATCTGGCTTGAATACTGCGAATTAACGAGTACGTGGAGCAATCTCAGTTTGAGCGAAGAAGTAGTTAACTTCACGATCAGCAGATGCTACAGAGTCAGAACCGTGAGCAGCGTTTTCATCGATGCTTACAGCGAAATCTGCACGGATAGTACCAGGAGCAGCTTCTTTAGGATTCGTCGCACCAAGGATGTCACGGTGAGCAAGAACAGCGTTTTCGCCTTCAAGAACTGAAACAACCACTGGACCAGAAGTCATGAATGCAACCAGGTCAGCAAAGAAACCACGTTCTTTGTGCTCAGCATAGAAGCCTTCAGCTTCAGCTTGAGTCAAATGTTTCATTTTAGTTGCAACAATTTGAAGACCAGCTTTCTCGAAACGAGCAAAGATGTCGCCGATGTGGTTTTTAGCAACTGCGTCTGGTTTAACGATAGATAAAGTACGTTCGATAGCCATGATAGGCTCCTTAAGTCAATTGTTGACATGAAAATTTGGCGCATTATACCGAGATAATGCGCATTTTTCTGCTTTTCATCTGTAAAAAAATGCTTTTTTAAGATGAGGGCTTAGCGTGCCTCGTCAATCCATGCCATTTGAATGGCTTCAAGCAAACCTTCAGTCGACTTGGTTGGATCATCTTCAAACTCAGGCAAAGCACACACCCAGGCATGTAAATCAGTAAAACGAATCCACTGCGGGTCCACATCTGGATGCGCTTCATAGAGTTCAATCGCGATATCGAGCGTGTCAGTCCAACGTAAACCCATCTCTATTTCTCACCATAATTGCTTTGATGCTGTACTTTAACAAATCTGTGAAAATCTGCGAGCCTTTGCTCCGGCTTTCACTTATTTTTACAGCACAATATTCAGATAAGGCGCGGTCAGGACAATGGCAATTGCCATCATGCCACCCAGAATTGCGCCAACTGCCACATCACTTGGATAATGCAATCCCAGCACCATTCGGGACACTGCGACCAGAACCGTAAAAGGCAACATCAGCATCAGTAATAAAGGTGCGACATAACCTAAAACGGTGGTTGCCATCACGGCATGCAAGGTATGCCCGGAAGGAAAACTGAAATGATCCAGTGGATGCTCACCCAAACGGATCACTTGATGTACCTGATAAGGACGTGGCCTTACGGTTTTGATTTTAAGTACCTTGTAAATCATGGTACCAATGGTGCTTCCTAGAATCAGATAAACAATCTGCACGGTATAGATCAAGCCTTGCATGATCCAAACCAGTATCAGCATAAAATACCAAAATGCACCATTTCCTAAGCGGCTAATCATTTTAAAAAAAGTGGCAATACGGACTGAATGAGAAAAATGATTCAGATAAACACAGCCTTTCAAATCGATTTCTAAAAATTTAATCTTTACATTCTGGAGTTTCACACTGGTGCTCCTTTCTTGTTTTATATCCTGTATTCCTGTTGCTGTACCAGTGAATACAGTGCCTGTTCAAATTGCCGGACTGGATATTGCCAGCCTACTTTTTCGGCTTTTTTACGTGCTTGCGCGCCCATCTGCTGTAATCTTTGCAGATCAGGCAGTCCGAGCATCTGCTGAATCAAACCCCGCTGATGTCCAAGTCTGCTCAACCATCCCGTTTCACCATGCTGCACATGCAAGTTTGCACAAGCATAATCATAAGCAATCACTGGCAAGCCACTGGCCATCGCTTCCAATACCACATTTCCAAAGGTTTCAACCTGACTGGCAAAACAGAAGACATCTGCACTGGCATACGCCGCTGACAGTTTTTCTCCTGTCAAGCTACCGGTAAAAACAATACTGCCATCCTGATTCAGTTGTTGCAGTCGAGTGCGATCCGGCCCATCTCCAACCACCACCAAACGTATATCTTGCTGACGAACTTGGCGCAGCACAAAATAGGTTTTGATCAGCACGTCAATTTCCTTTTCAGGGGAAAGCCGTCCGACATACAACATCACCCGGGTCTCGTTTGAAACTCCCCAAGCATAGCGCAAATCTGGTGATCGCCACTTTGGTGAAAATGTATCTGGATCGACGCCTCTGCCCACAACTGCCAAGGGACAAGTCACACCAAACTGATTTAAGGCTTGAGCCGTGCCTCGACTCGGAACACAGGTCAAATCAGTATTATTATGAAACCACTTTAAATAGCCTTGAATTGGCTTCAGTAAAAAAGCCAAATCAAAAAATCGACTAAATTCCTGAAATGACGAGTGAAAACCGCTAGAAACCGGAATTTTATGGAATTTTGCAAGCTGTTGAGCTACCAGACCCAAAGGACCTTCGGTCACGACATGGATAATATCGGGTGTAAAAGTTTCAACAGCTTGATGGATTTTTAAAAATTGCGGCCTACCAAACTGCAAATTACTATATTTAGGAATGCAATGCGCTTTAACTAGACATTCGCTATGCGGCTTAAAATCGTTATAGGCTTGTCGTTGTTCCGGACGAATTAATAAAATCTTATGCCCCTGTTTTTGTAATCCTTTACACAGTTGCAATAAAGCATGGGCAACCCCATTGATTTCAGGAGACCAGGTTTCAGTCACAATGGCTATTTTGAGACGAGGACGAGTCAACTCTTCCAAAGGCAGGGTCATTTTTGTTTTTTGCTGTCGCAACTGTTTTAAGTCAAAGCTAATATTTTGAAGTGCAGACATTTTTTTCGATAACGCTGAGGTGCAGGGCTGTTCCATATCACACCTATGTGATTATATTTTAAGCTAAAGTCTAATGCTTATTTATTGCATTTTAATGATATTACCCCCTTCTCTCATTTTATTCGGAAGTTGATGTACTTATAGAGATATCTAATTAACTTGACTAACAATTAAGAGTAAATTAACTCACAGAGATGGATCCGTAAATTTGAACAACTCCTATAAGTGATATTCTGCTCCTCAAATGATGTTATAAACATCAATATATGGAGTATTTTATGGCACGTAGACCAAGAAGAAATCATTCAAATGATTTTAAAGCTAAGGTAGCACTTGCTGCGATTAAAGCAGAAAAAACACTTGCTGAATTGAGTGCTGAGTTTGATGTTCATCAAAACCAAATTATTGACTGGAAAAATCAATTGATCTCAGCTTCCTCGCAAGCTTTCGATCAATCAAAAGCTCCAACAGAACCACCCATCGATCTAAAAAAACTACATGCAAAAATCGGTGAGCAGGCATTAGAAATTGATTTTTTAGAAGGTGTGTTGAAGAAACTGGGCCGCTTCAACCACAAAAGTTAATCGACGACTCACTTCAGATTTCAGTATCTAAGCAAGCTAAGCTGCTGAAAGTCTCCCGTGGTTGTTATTACTATCGCCCAAAACCTGTGAGTGCATCAGATCTGAAGCTGATGCGATGTATTGATGAATTACATATGCAATATCCTTTTGCAGGCAGTCGTATGATGCGTGATTTGTTGAATCGTCAAGGACATCATATAGGACGACGTCATACACGTACTTTAATGAAGAAAATGGGTATTCAGGCGTTATATTGCAAACCAAATTTAAGCCAGGCTAATCAAGCTCACCGTAAATATCCATATCTGCTCAAAGGGTTGGCTATTCAGCGCAGTAATCAAGTGTGGTCTACGGATATAACGTATATCCCTATGGCAAAAGGCTTTGTTTATTTATGTGCTGTGATTGATTGGCATAGCCGCAAGGTACTTGCGCATAGGGTATCGATTAGTATGGAGGTGGATTTTTGTATTTCGGCTT